>NZ_JBEZZR010000009.1:0-68856 GCF_040639325.1 Actinoplanes sp. NPDC023936
TCGCCGCCAACATCGACCGAACCTCATCCGAGACCGCCATAGCAGATCAACGAATGGAAATCCGTTAAGCAACGCGTTGTTCTCCGACGAGCCCTAACCTGCCCCGGCTACGGCTCGCGGCTCGACGACCGGGCCATAACCTGTCTCAGCTACGGCTCGCGGCTCTACGAGCGGCCATAACCTGCCCCAGCTACGGCTCGCGACGCCCAAAACGCCGACGCCAGCCCGCCCGCCAACCCGCCGCACACCGCCAACCGCCCGCCAACCCGCCGCCAACCCGCCAACCGCCCGCCAACCCGCCAGCCCACCGCCAACCGCCCGCCAGCCCGCCGCACACCGCCAACCGCCCGCCAGCCCGCCGCCCGCCACCCACGGACGGAACTGCTTCGGACGGCCCTTGGCGGTGCTCGCGATGCCTAGAACCCCGTCACGACCACGACCCCGGCGGCAGCCGCCGCAGGCGGGGGACGGATCTCGGTGCTTCTGTGGCAGGTGTAGGGCGTACCCGATCTCAGTATTTGTAGAAGCCCTTGCCGGTCTTCCGGCCCAGGTCACCGGCCGTGACCATGCGCTGGAGCAGCTCCGGCGGGAAGAACTTCTCGTCCGCGGTGTCGCGGTAGATGTTGCCGGCCGCGTTCAGCATGACGTCGAGGCCGGTGAGGTCGACGGTGGCGAGCGGGCCCATCGCGTGACCGAAACCGAGCTTCATGACGGTGTCCAGATCCTCGGCGCTGACCACGCCGGACTCGACCAGCTGGATCGCCTCGACGAGCAGCGCGGAGAAGAGCCGGTTCGAGACGAAGCCGGCGACGTCGCGCTTGACCTCGACGCACGTCTTGCCGACGCCCTCGGCGAACGCGCGGGCGGCGGCCAGCGTCTCGTCGGAGGTCTGGTAGCCGCGGACCAGCTCGACCAGTTTCATCATCGGGACCGGTGAGAAGAAGTGGATGCCGACGACCGATTCCGGTCGCGAGGTGACTGTCGCGATCTGGGTGATCGGGATGGCCGAGGTGTTGGTGCCGAGGACCGTGCCGGCCTTGCAGATCTTGTCGAGTTGCTTGAAGACGTCGTGCTTCGCCTCGATCTTCTCGAAGATCGCCTCGACCACCACGTCGGCCTCCGAAGCGGCGTCCAGGTCGGTGGTGGGGGTGATCCGGGCGAGGGTGGCCTCGACGTCCTCCTCGGCGATCTTGCCCTTGGCGGCGAAGCGGCTCAGCGAGTCCTTGATCGCGGACATGCCGCGGTTCAGCGAGGCGTCGTCGACGTCGCGCATGGTGACCTGCCATCCGGCCTGCGCCGAGACCTGCGCGATGCCGGAGCCCATCAATCCGGAACCGATGACCGCGAGACGACCCGCCATGTTCCACCCCTTCGTGCGAACCGATCCGAGAACGAAACCACGCCCACCCTAACCGGGTTACTTAACGAAGCCTCAGCCCGGTTCTCGATCGGGGCAAATCCCCAGAAATCCGCGCCTGACGGTGCCACACTGTGCCCATGGCCACGAGCGACGGCTGGTACCTCATCGGACCGTTGATCGCTGTCGGTCTGGTCGGTTTTCTCGGCGCGGTCTTCTGGCGCATGGGTCTGCAACCCACCGGCTCCACCGGCGGGGAACCGGACGGTCTGTCGATCTTCTCCGAGTGCGAGGACTACGGACTGCTCTGGCCCGCGGCCGTCACGGAGGATCCCGAGGTCGCCGACGAGATCCGGCGGCTGCTCGCCGATGCGGGCATCCGAGCGACGAGCGCGACCCGGCGCGACGGCCGGGTCAGCGTCCTGGTCTTCGCCGAAGAGGTGGAGGAGGCCCGCCGGCTCGCACAGAGCTAGAAGTCGTAGGTCGGCTCCGGCACGTCGGTCCGCTCCACCTCGACACCGAGGTTCGCCAGGTCGGCGACGAAGTCCGGGTAGCCACGGTCGATGTGGTGCACCTCGCCCACCTCGGTGATCCCGTCCGCGCAGAGCCCGGCGATCACCAGACCGGCGCCGGCCCGGATGTCGGTCGCCCGCACCGGGGCGCCGGAGAGCCGCTCCCGGCCGTTCACCACGGCGTGGTGCCCGTCGGTACGGATGTCCGCGCCCAGCCGGACCATCTCGTTCACGAACATGAACCGGCCGTCGAAGATGTTCTCGGTGATCAGCGACGAGCCCTCGGCCACCGCGGCCAGCCCGAGCGCCATCGGCAGCAGGTCGGTCGCGAACCCCGGGTACGGCAGCGTCACGATGTCCACGCCCCGCGGCCGCTCGGTCATCCGGACCCGGAACCGGTTGTCGCCCGGCTCGACCGTCGCGCCCGCCGTGACCAGCTTGTCGAGGGCGATGTCCAGGAACTCCGGCCGCACCCCGTGCACCGTCACGTCGCCACGTGTCATCGCCGCCGCGTACGCCCACGTCCCGCCGACGATCCGGTCCCCGATCGTGGTGTGCGCGACCGGGTTGAGCGGCCCGTTCACCCCTTCGATGACCAGCGTCGACGTACCGGCGCCCTCGATCTTCGCGCCCATCGCGGTGAGCATCTCGCAGATGTCGACGATCTCCGGCTCGCGCGCCGCGTTGTCGATCTCCGTGACGCCGCGGGCCAGCACGGCCGCCATCAGCAGGTTCTCGGTGGCGCCGACGCTCGGGAAGTCCAGCCAGATCTTGGAGCCGCGCAGGCCGTTCGGCGCCGAGGCGATCACGAAGCCGTGCTCGTTGGAGATCTCCGCGCCCATCCGGGCCAGCCCGGACACGTGCATGTCCAGGCCCCGGGAGCCGATCATGTCGCCGCCGGGCAGCGCCACCCGCACGAAACCGCGCCGGGCCAGCAGCGGGCCCAGCACGCAGATCGACGCGCGCAGCCGCCGCACCAGGTCGTAGTCAGCCTCCGCGCCCGGCTCGGCCGGCACGTCGATGACCGCCTCGCCGTCCTTCAGCACGACGTCACAGCCCAGCCGGCGCAGCACCTCGGCCATGATGGCGATGTCGGTGATGCGCGGGACGTTGGACACCACGCTGCGCCCCTCGGCGAGCAGCGCGACAGCCATCAGCTTCAGCGCCGAGTTCTTCGCCCCGCCGACCGCGACGTCACCGGCAAGCCGTGCGCCGCCCTTCACCCTGATCACATCCACGCGGGCCATCGTAGGGTTCGCCCGCCCGGTTCGCCTCGTAGGGTGGGGCGCATGGCAGTCCACCTCACCCGCATCTACACCCGTACCGGCGACGCCGGCGAGACCCGGCTCGTCAACAACGAGGTCGCTCCGAAGACGTCCCCGCGCATCGCCGCCTACGCCGACGCCGACGAGTGCAACGCCGCCATCGGGGTGGCCCTCGCCCTCGGCTCGCTGCCCGAGAACATCCGCGCGGTCCTGTCACACATTCAGAACGATCTCTTCGACCTCGGCGCCGACCTGGGCAACCCGCTCTCCGACGAGCCGCCCGCCTATCCCCCGCTGCGGATCACCCCGGACTACGTCACCCGCCTCGAAGGCTGGTGCGACGAGTTCAACGAGTCCCTCCCCGCGCTGGACAGCTTCGTCCTCCCCGGCGGCACCCCCGGCGCGGCCCTGCTGCACGTCGCCCGCACCATCGCCCGCCGCGCCGAACGCTCCACCTGGTCCCTGATCGAGGCCGAGCCGGCGCGCACCGGCGTGGAGCCGGCGAAATATCTGAACCGCCTCTCCGACCTGCTCTTCATCCTCTCGAGGGCCGCCAACCCCACCGGCGACGTGAAATGGGTCCCCGGCGGCAAACGCTGATTCATCGGGTACGCGTCTCCCCGTCCCCCACCGCACCGGCCCCGTCCCGGGAGTCCACGCGACCACGCGCGCGGCGCAGGGCCGTCAGGCGGGCGCCGGCTACCGGTGCGTGGCCGGGCCCCACCCCGTCCCCAACCGCGCGAACCCCGCGGGTGGAGCAGAGGCGCTCCGCACCCCACCTGCGGGCCCCGCCCGAGCGTGTCGAATTCGGGCGCGCTCCGCACCCCAACTCCACACGCAACGCGGGCTCCGCCCGAGCGTGTCGAACTCGGGCGCGCTCCGCACCCGAACTCCACACGCGGGCGCTGTCTCCCGCCGGTGTGTGGAGTTGCGGCTCAGGCGCGCAGCGTCCCGTCGATCACTGTCACGGCGTGGCCGCTCAACTCGGTGCGTTCACCCCTCAGGCGCACCCGCACGAACCCGCCCCGCGCCGAGGCCTGGTACCCCACCAGCTCATCCCGCCCGAGCTTGCCCGCCCAGTACGGCGTCAGGGCGGTATGCGCGCTCCCGGTCACCGGATCCTCGTCGACCCCGACGGCCGGGCCGAAGAAGCGGGACACGAAGTCGTACCCCGCGCCCGGGTCCTCCGCCGCCGCCGTCACGATCACCCCGCGCCGGGAGAGCGCGGCCAGCTTCCGCAGATCCGGCGAGACACCGCGCACGGTCTTTTCGTCGACGACCTCCACCAGCAGGTCGTCGGTGCTCGGTCCGGTGTGGTGGACGGCCACGATCGGCATGCCCGGTCCCAGCGCGGCACCCAGCGCCGGATCGGCGTCGACCGGCGTGAGCGGGGCGGTGGGGAAGCTCAGCGTGATCAGGCCGTCCGCCGCGACCGACGCGGTGAGGACACCGCTGCGGGTGGCGAACCGCACCGGCCGCGCCGTGTCGAGCTCCGGCGTCGGTGTCCGGGTGGCGAGCACGTGTGCCGCGGCGAGCGTGGCGTGACCGCACAGGTCCACCTCGACCGCCGGCGTGAACCAGCGCAGCGCCCAGTCGGCTTCCCCACCGGCCGGCAGCGGGTGCAGGAACGCCGTCTCGGCGTGGTTGACCTCGGCCGCCACCCGCTGCATCCAGGCGTCCGGCGGGAACTCGTCGAGCAGCAGCACTCCGGCGGGCGCGCCACGAAACGGCTTGTCGGTGAAGGCGTCGACAACTCTGATCCGCATGCCACCGACGGTAAAGCACGCGCCGCGCAGGGCAGGGTGCGTCACGGCCGCAGAGAGCGCGTCACGCAGGGCAGAGCGCGTCACGGCCGCAGAGCACGCCACCGCACGGCAATGCACACCACCGGCGGCAGAGCGCGTCAGGAAGAGCGGATCACGGCTCGATCGGGCGCGGGCCGAAGACCGGACGGCTGCGCAGCGCGCTCGGGTCACGCGGCGGGCCCGCCTCCAGCCAGGAGAGGAACCCGGTCACGGTGGTCTCCGCCATCGCGATCTCCAGCGGGACACCGCCGGTCACGCAACGCAGCACCACCCAGTGGCCGGGCATGGTGAGGCGCTCCGGGCCGGTCGGAAGACGGCGCTCCTCCACGCCCATGAACCGCCTGTCGAGGACCCGCTTGGGGCGGATCGCCAGGCTGAACATGCGGTGGAAGCGGAGCTCGTCACCGACGAACTGGCCGAGGCCGGGCGACCAGCCGCGGCCGGGGACCAGCGTGCTGAGCCGGACCTGCAACCTGATGGTTCCGCCGCCGGCCATCAGCAGCCGGCGGCGGAAGAAGATTGCGAAGAGGAGCGCGAGCAGCGCGACGACGCAGATTCCGACGATTTCCAGAACCCGCATCGTCGGCGTCAGTGCGACTCGGGGGTGGCCGGCGTGGCGCTCTCGGCGAGCACCGTGACGCCGTTCGCGTCGATCGAGAGGAAGCCACCGGCCACGTCGTAGGTGAGCTGCTCGCCACCGGCGAGCTTCACGCGGACCTGGGAGGGCTCCTTGAGCAGGCCGAGCAGCGGGGAGTGGCCGGGGAGGACACCGATCTCACCCTCGGTGGTGCGCGCGACGAGCATCTCCGCCTCGCCGGTCCACACCTTCTCCTCGACGGCGACGACCTCGACGTGCAGCTGGTTGGCCACGCTGTCTCCCTCTCACTGCAGAACCTGAACGGGTGAAGTCTAAACGGCTGCCCGCGCCGACGTGGTACGGGGTCAGCTGTTGACGTTGACGTACTCCGGGTGATCCAGCAGGAACGGGGCGATCCGGTCCTCCCGCACCGCCTCGAAGAACCCCTCGTAGTCCCCGGTGAGCTTCTCACCGAGGTACTGGCTGCCCTCGAAGAGGCCGCCGCCGGGCAGCTTGATCGAGGTCATGTCGTCGGTGTTGACGCCGCGCAGGGCCATCGCCCAGTCGATGACGCTGCTGCCGCCGCCGTCGAAGGTGAGCGAGTCGCCGGCCGCCTCGATGATCGAGAGCAGTTTGGTCGGGTTGGAGACCACGTCCTTGCTCATCGCCTGCTTCGCCATGGCCTTGATGAACTGCTGCTGATGGCGCTGGCGGTCGTAGTCGCCGTTGGGCAGCGTGTAACGCTGGCGGACGTAGTCGAGAGCCTCCCACGCCTCCAGGTGGTAGGTGCCCTTCTTGTACGTCTTCTGCGGTCCAGTGTAGGGGTGCGCGCACTTGTCGCAGCCCGGGATGCGCGGGCGGGCCTTGCCGTTCGGCTGCAGGTGCTCGGACTTCACGGTCTGGTCGATCGTCATGGTGACGCCGCCCATCTCCTCGACGATCTTCTTGAAGCCGCCGAAGTTGATGATCGCGCCGGCGTCGAACGTCTTGATCCCGGTCAGTTTGGTGACCGTCTTCGCCAGCAGCTGGAAGCCCTGCTTCACGTCGTGCTCGCCGTTGCCGACCGAGCTGCCGAACGACATCGCCGCGTTGATCTTCGACTTGCCGCCCTGGTAGCCGGTTGCCTGGAAGGCCGGGATCTCCACGTAGAGGTCGCGGGGGATGGAGAAGAGATAGACCTGGTCCATCGACTCCGGGATGTGCGCCACGATGATCGAGTCGGAGAGCGGCGCCGTCTTCGTGTCGCGCGGGTCGATGCCGGCGAGCAGGATGTTGATCGGGCCCTTGATCTCGGTCTTCTCGGTGGCTCCGGCCGGATCGCCGATCAGGCTCCCGCTTCCGGCGTCCACCGCTCCGGTATATTTCGAGATCAGGGCGTTGCCGCCGACCAGGACGCCGCCGCTGGCCACCATGAGCACCGCGCCGAACACGGCGGAGAGCCGCGCCCACAGCGGTGCCCGGCGCTTGAAAGACTTTGCCACCCGATCCCCAACCCTCACCGAACGTCGGCGAAAATGACCCCGGGATGATCGCAGGATCACGCGAACGCGCGGCCAAGGATACCCGAGCAACGGGCGAACTCAGTGGCCTCGGAACCCATTCACAGGCTGGGTGAACACAGAGAAATCGGCCGAACACGGAGAAGCCCCGCCGGCGTGTCGCCGGCGGGGCTTCCTCGATCAGCGGGGCTCGATCAGCCCTTCATCAGCTCGTGCGCGTTCTTCTCGAGGTCCTCGAGGCCACCGCACATGAAGAAGGCCTGCTCCGGGTAGTTGTCGTACTCACCCTCGGAGATCTTCTTGAACGCCTCGATGGTCTCCTTCAGCGGGACCGTCGAGCCGGGAACGCCGGTGAACTGCTCCGCCGCGTAGGTGTTCTGCGACAGGAACCGCTCGATGCGGCGGGCCCGGGCGACCGTGACCTTGTCCTCTTCGGAGAGCTCGTCCATACCGAGGATGGCGATGATGTCCTGCAGGTCCTTGTACTTCTGCAGGATTCGCTGCACCTCACGGGCGACCGCGTAGTGCTCGGCGCCGACGAACTCGGGCGCGAGGATCCGCGAGCTGGAGGCCAGCGGGTCCACGGCCGGGTAGATGCCCTTGTCGGAGATCGACCGCTCGAGGTTCGTGGTCGCGTCCAGGTGGGCGAAGGTGGTGGCCGGCGCCGGGTCGGTGTAGTCGTCGGCGGGCACGTAGATCGCCTGCAGCGAGGTGATCGCCTTGCCCCGGACCGACGTGATCCGCTCCTGCAGCTCGCCCATCTCGTCCGCCAGGGTGGGCTGGTAACCCACGGCGGACGGCATGCGGCCGAGCAGGGTGGACACCTCGGAGCCGGCCTGGGTGAACCGGAAGATGTTGTCGATGAAGAGCAGCACCTCCTGGTTCTGGACGTCACGGAAGTACTCCGCCATGGTCAGAGCGGTCAGGGCGACCCGCAGGCGGGTGCCCGGCGGCTCGTCCATCTGGCCGAAGACCAGGGCGGTCTTGTCCAGAACGCCACCCTCGTCCATTTCCAGGATGAGGTCGTTGCCCTCACGGGTGCGCTCGCCGACGCCGGCGAACACGGAGGTACCACCGAAGTTGCGGGCAACCCGGATGATCATCTCCTGGATGAGCACCGTCTTGCCCACGCCCGCGCCACCGAACAGGCCGATCTTGCCACCGCGCACGTACGGCGCGAGCAGGTCGAGCACCTTGATGCCGGTCTCCAGCATCTCGGTCTTCGGCTCGAGGTCGGCGAACGCCGGGGGCTTGCGGTGGATCGACCAGCGCTCCTGGATGTCCAGCGTCGACGGGTCGACGTTGAGCACCTCGCCGAGGGCGTTGAACACGTGGCCCTTTGTCACGTCGCCGACGGGCACCGAGATCGGCGCGCCGGTGTCGGTGACCGCGGCGCCGCGGACCAGGCCGTCGGTCGGCTGCATCGAGATGCAGCGGAGCAGGTTGTCACCCAGGTGCTGGGCGACCTCCATGGTCAGCTTCTTCGAGCCGCCCGAGAGGGTGACCTCAACGTGGAGGGCGTTGAAGATCGCGGGCATGGCGTCACGGGGAAACTCGACGTCGACGACCGGGCCGATGACCCGGACGACGCGGCCGACAGCGGTCTCCGCCTTGGTGGGCTCAGCTACAGCAGTCATCACACATCACTTCCCGCCTCGGCCAGCGCGTTGGCGCCGCCGACGATCTCACTGATTTCCTGGGTGATCGCAGCCTGCCGCGCGGAGTTCATCTCGCGCGTGTACCGCTTGAGCAGATCGTCGGCGTTGTCCGACGCGCTCTTCATCGCCCGCCGCCGGGATGCCGACTCACTGGCCGCCGAGTCCAGCAACGCCGCGTAGAGGCGGGTGTTGAGGTACTTCGGCAGCAGCGCGTCGAGCAGCTCGTCGGCGTCCGGCTCGAACTCGTACGCCGGGCGCAGTCCGGTCTGTTCCTCCTGCGCCTCGACCTGCACCGGCGCGAGCGGCTTCGCCTGTGCGGTCTGCGTCATCAGGGACTTGAACTCGGTGCTCACGATGTGCAGCTCGTCCACGCCCGCGATGTTCTCCGGGCCGAACGTGCCGTTCTCGCCCGAGCCGGCCGCGAACGCCTCGATCAGCGCGTCACCGATGCGCTTGGCGTCGGCGAACGACGGACGCTCGGAGAAACCGGTCCAGCTGGCGGCCACGTCCCGGTTGCGGAACCGGTAGTAGCCGACGCCCTTGCGGCCCACCACGTACAGCGCCACCTCCTTGCCCTCCGACTTCAGCTGAGCGATCAGCTGCTCGGCGGTGCGGATGGCGTTGGCGTTGTAGGCGCCGGCCAGGCCCCGGTCACTCGTGATCAGCAGGACACCCGCCCGCTGGACGCGCTCACGCGCGACCAGCAGCGGGTTGTCGACCGAAGCGTTGGTCGCCAGCGCGCCCAGGACCTTGGTGATCGCCTCCGAGTACGGCCGGGAGGCGTTCACCCGCTCCTGAGCCTTGGCGATGCGGCTGGTGGCGACCAGCTCCTGCGCCTTGGCGATCTTCTTGGTCGACTTGACGGTGCGGATGCGCCGTCGCAGCGCCTGTACCTGACCGGCCATGCCTAGTTACCGCTCTCGGTGGCCTGCGCCGAGCCCTGGAACGACTTCTTGAACTCGACCACGGCGCCCTCGAGCGCGGTGATGTTGTCGTCGGTCAGGTTGTTCGTCGACTCGATCGAGGTGTAGACCTCGCTCAGGTTGCGCTTGATGTGCTCGAGCAGCTCCTGCTCGAACTTGCGCACGTCGCCGACCGGGACGTCGTCGAGCTGGCCGGTGGTGCCGGCCCAGATCACGATGGTCTGGTCGGTGACCGAGTACGGCGAGTACTGCGGCTGCTTGAGCAGCTCGACCAGGCGGATGCCCTTCTCCAGCTGCGCCCGCGACGCCTTGTCCAGGTCGGAGGCGAAGGCCGAGAAGGCCTCCAGCTCACGGAACTGGGCCAGGTCGAGGCGGAGCCGGCCGGAGACCCGCTTCATGCCCTTGACCTGCGCCGAACCGCCGACCCGGGACACCGAGGTGCCGACGTTGATCGCCGGGCGGACACCCGAGGCGAACAGGTCGGACTCCAGGAAGATCTGGCCGTCGGTGATCGAGATGACGTTGGTCGGGATGTAGGCCGAGATGTCGTTGGCCTTGGTCTCGATGATCGGCAGACCGGTCATCGAGCCGCCACCCAGCTCGTCGGAGAGCTTCGCGCAGCGCTCCAGCAGGCGGGAGTGCAGGTAGAAGACGTCACCCGGGTACGCCTCACGGCCCGGCGGGCGGCGCAGCAGCAGCGACACGGCGCGGTACGCCTCGGCCTGCTTCGTCAGGTCGTCGAAGACGATCAGGACGTGCTTGCCGTTGTACATCCAGTGCTGTCCGATGGACGAGCCGGTGTACGGGGCGATGTACTTGAAGCCGGCCGGGTCGGAGGCCGGGGCCGCGACGATCGTCGTGTACTCCAGCGCGCCCTGCGCCTCCAGGGTGCCCCGGATGCTGGCGATGGTGGAGGCCTTCTGGCCGATCGCCACGTAGATGCAGCGAACCTGCTTGGCCGGGTCGCCCGACTCCCAGTTCGCCTTCTGGTTGATGATCGTGTCGATCGCGACAGTGGTCTTGCCGGTCTTGCGGTCGCCGATGATCAGCTGGCGCTGGCCGCGGCCGATCGGCGTCATGGCGTCGATCGCCTTGATGCCGGTCTGCAGCGGCTGCTTCACGGGCTGGCGGGCCATGACGTTCGGCGCCTGCAGCTCGAGCTCGCGGAAGCCCTCGTTGGCGATCTCGCCCCGGTCGTCGATCGGGTTACCGAGAGCGTCGACGACGCGGCCCAGGAAGGCGTCGCCCACCGGGACCGAGAGGACGCGGCCGGTGCGCTTGACCGGCTGGCCCTCCTCGATGGCGGCGAAGTCACCCAGGACCACGGCGCCGATCTCACGGACGTCGAGGTTCAGCGCCACGCCCAGCGTGCCGTCGGCGAATTCGAGCAGTTCGTTCGCCATCGTCGAGGGCAGGCCCTCGACGTGCGCGATGCCGTCGCCCGCATCGGAGACGATGCCGACCTCCTCGCGGGAGACCTCGGGCGAATAGGACGAGACGTAGCGCTCTAGCGCCCCCCGGATCTCGTCCGAGGAGATGGTCAGCTCGGCCATCCTCTGCCTTCTCTGTCTAGCTCGGGACGTCGCCGCCGCCGAGGGGCCTACTCGATAAGAAATCGAGGGGAAAGGATCTATTTGGCGAACGCCTGCTTGGCCGCGTTCAGCCGGCGCAGGATCGTGCCGTCGTAGAGGTCGGATCCGACCCGGACGCTGACCCCGCCGATCACCGTGGGATCGACGCCGATCTTCAGCGAGACCTCACGGCCGTAGATGGCGGACAGCTTCGCGGCCAGGGCCTGCTCCTCGGCGTCGGTGAGCGGCTTGGCCACCGTCACATACGCCACCTCACGGTCCCGCTTCGCCGCGGTCAGCTCGACCAGCCGGGTCAGCGAGGCCTCGAACCCGCGGCCGCCGAAGCCCACCAGGGCAACCTCGGCCAGCCGGCCCGTAGCCACGTGGACCTTGCCCTTCAGCAAGTCCTCCACCAGCTTAACCCGCCGCTCGACCGGAGCGCCGGGGTCACTGAGCGTGACGGCCAGGGTGGAGTCGCCCGCGACGATCTGGCTGAACCGGAACAGCTCGTCCTCGACGTCGCCCAGCTTGCCGTCCCGCTCGGCCGAGGCCAGCAGGGTTTCCACCCCGAGGCGCTCGGTCGCGTCCAGCAGGTCGGACGGCCGGGAGAACCGGCCGGACACCAGGGTGCCCAGCACGTTCACCGTGGTCTCGGCGAGCTTGCCGGCGAGCAGCGACTTGAGCAGCTCGGCCCGGTCAGCGCCCGACCGCGACGGGTCGGTCAGCGCCCGGCGCAGCCGGGGCTGGGCCCGCAGCAGGCCGGCCACCGACAGGATCTCGTCGGCGACCGAAGCCAGCTGCGCGGCCGTGGCGGACGCGGTCTCCGCGGTCAGCCGGTCCGACGCCTCGCCGTAGGCCTCGCGGCTTACGCTCGACGTCATCAGCGCCGCCCACCGGTGGTGCCGGCGGAGTCGAGGTCAGCGATGAAGCGCTCGACGGTGCCGCGGGTGCGCGCCTCGTCGGCCAGAGCCTCGCCAACGATCTTGCCGGCCAGGTCGACCGCGAGCGTGCCGACCTCGGAACGCAGGTCACGCACGATCGACGCGCGCTGGGTGGCGAGCTGCTCGTTGCCGGCCGCGATGATGCGGTCCGACTCCTCGCGAGCCTTGGCCAGCACGTCCTGACGGATGCCCTCGGCGTCGGCCCGAGCCTCGTCGCGGATGCGAGCGGCCTCGGTACGAGCCTCGGCGAGCTGGGTCCGGTACTGCTCCAGCAGCTCGTTCGCCTCGGCCTGAGCGGCCTCGGCGCGCTTGATGCCACCCTCGATGGCCTCGACCCGTGCCTGGAACGTCTTCTCCATCTGCGGGAAGACGAACTTGATCAGCACGAAGCAGAGCACCGCGAAGGCGACCGAGCCAACGACGATCTCCTGCCAGATCGGGATGATCGGGTTGTGCTCGGTGGCGCCCTCTTCGGCTGCCAGATAAAGGTTGATCATTAAAACCTCCTAGTCGAGGTCGAAGATCAGAGCTGGCCCTGCCAGATGAAGCCGAACGCGATGCCCAGCAGGGCGAGGGCCTCGATGACGGCGAAGCCGATCCAGACGTACGGAAGGGTCAGGCGCGACGACTCCGGCTGACGGGCGGTCGACTGGATGTAGGCCGAGAAGACCAGACCAACACCGATACCCGGGCCGATGGCGGCGAGGCCGTAGCCGATGGCGGCGGTGCTACCAACAACGTCGGCGAGAAGCATTCTCTGTTCCTCCTGGTATCTCGCGTGACTATCACGCGGGACGACAACGGGGTGTAACTAGTACGACGGGGTAATGCTCAGTGCTCGTCGGCGAGCGCGCCCTGGACGTAGCTCGCGGTCAGCACCGTGAAGACGTAGGCCTGCAGGCAGATCACCAGGAACTCGAGCATGGTCAGCGCGATGGTGAGCAGCCAGGACAGCACCGAGATGGGCGCCAGCAGCACGTTCGCGTTGATCATCGCGAAGCCGCCGAGCGTGAACACCAGCAGCAGCATGTGGCCCGCGAACATGTTGGCGAAGAGACGAACCGCCAGCGAGAAGGGGCGGACCAGGAAGTTCGAGAAGAACTCGATCGGAATCAGCAGCGGCAGGATGAACCACGGCGCCGGCGGGATCAGAGCGTGCTTGAAGTACTTGATCGGACCGTGGTGCCGCATACCGACATAGATGAACATCACATAGCTGATCACCGCGAGAACCGCCGGGAACGCGATGTGCGACATCGGCGACATCTGGATCAGCGGCACGATGCCGAAGAAGTTGTTCACCAGGATGAAGAGGAACAACGTCGTCAGGTACGGCGCGAACCGCACGCCGGCCGGGCCGATCATGTCGACCGCGATGTTGTTGCGCACGAAGCCGTAGGCGCTCTCCGCGAGCCACTGCTTCTTCGTCGGAACCAGCTTCGGCTTCCGGTAGGACACCAGGAAGAAGATGATGATCGCCGCGACCGCCACCCAGATGAGCAGCGTTACCTTCGTGAACCAGTAGTTGTCGTGCTCGCCCCACGGCAGGATGCTGGGCAGGTAGAAGTCCTCGACGCTGGGCGGGAACGCCGCCGCGAGGACCGTCGACTGACCGATCACCATGGCCCTTCCTGTCAGGCGCCGAGCCGGCGCACGATGAGGTACACACCTCCGGCGACCCCGAGGACAGAGCCGATACCGGCGAAGATCCCCTTGGTTCCGACGAAGTGGTCAACCAGCCAACCAATCCCACCCCACACCAAAATTCCCGCGATGAGATAAGAGACTGCGGTCATGCCCACTCCCGTGTCGGGAGGCGGTTGCTGACCTTTGTCACCGCGAGATTCGGGGGGAGGTTCTTGGCCGGTCATGACGGCCCGAACGATATCAGCAGGAAACACGAAGCTAAGCGGGACCCCCCGCACAACCGTCGTTGTCCAGGCGTCAGAGGTCTCGCAACTGGTAGGACACGGTACTCCTGTCACGCCAAAACGGAACGCGGCACGAGGGGGAAGGTCACCGGATCGTGGTTGCTTGACCGAGTTCAGCCTCTCTGACCAGCAACTATACGGTGCCCTAGATCACTTACGGGCGGTTCGCCGGTACATCCACCAGGCTTGCACGCCGGTCCACACCATGACCCCCGCGACGATGCCCAGGCCGAGCGCGGTCCGCCCCTCCCAGTCGGAGCTGACGCCGAACGCGAGGATGACCCCGAGAAGCGTGTACTTCACCGTATAAGTGAGCAGACCGAGAGGCATCAGGAGAGCCGGGCGAACCGTGTCGGCCCAGGCGATCACCAGCGTGCTCATCGAGTAGCTCATCGTGACGATCAGGACGCCGGCCGCCGCGCCCAGCGCGTCCGGCACGCCACCGGCGAAGAAGCCGGCGGACGCCGCGAAGATGACCAGCGCCATGCAGACCGCGGAGAGGAACGGCAGGTGCTCCACCCGCCAGCGCGGGTCGGCGGGCAGCGGAGGCAGATCCGGCAGCGGAGTGTCCGGCTCCTCGTCCGCGACATCCGGCACGTAGGGAACCACGTCCACCGGTTCTCCACGACTCACGCCATGACCTCCTGCTCCCTGTACACCGGGAATAGCCGGACCAGTTCCGACACCTCCGCGGACACCTCGTCCAGACGGCTCACACCGTCGGCCGTCGCCGGATCGCTGCGGGCCGCGGCCCCGATCAGGCCGGCGATCCGCCGCATCTCGTCCTCCCCCATGCCCTGGGAGGTGACGCTCGGCGTGCCGACCCGGACACCGGAGGCCTCGGCCGGCCGCTCCGGGTCGTACGGAATCGCGTTCTTGTTCAGGGCGATCCCCGCCCGGGCGCAGCGCGCCTCGACCTCCCGGCCGCAGACGCCCAGCTCGCGCACGTCGAGCAGAGCGAGATGGGTGTCCGTGCCACCGGTGACGGGACGAATCCCCTCAGCGGCGAGCCAGGACGCGAGGGCCCGGGCGTTCCGGACGGCCTGCTGAGCGTACCTCTGGAAGGCCGGAAGACTCGCCTCGCGCAGGGCCACCGCCTTCGCCGCCACGGTGTGCATCATCGGCCCGCCCTGCGCGAACGGGAAAACCGCCTTGTCGATGCGGCGGGCCAGGTCCGCGCGGCAGAGGATCATGCCGCCCCGGGGGCCGCGCAGCGCCTTGTGGGTGGTGCAGGTGACCACGTCGGCATAGGGCACCGGCGAGGGGACGGCCCGGCCGGCCACCAGGCCGATGAGGTGCGCCGCGTCGACCATCAGGTAGGCGCCCACCTCGTCGGCGATCTCCCGGAACCGGGCGAAGTCCATCAACCGGGGGTACGACGCCGAGCCGCAGATGATCAGCTTGGGGCGATGGGCGAGGGCGAGGTCGCGTACCTCGTCGTAGTCGATCTCCTCGGTCTCCGGGTCGACCCGATAGGCGATCGGGTGGAACCACTTGCCGGAGAAGTTCGCGCGGCTCCCGTGGGTGAGGTGCCCGCCGTGCGGCAGGCCCATCGCGAGCACCGGATCGCCCGGCTCGGCGAGGGCGGCGTACGCGGCCAGGTTCGCCGACGCGCCGGAGTGCGGCTGCACGTTCGCGTGCTCGGCGGCGAAGAGCTCGCGGGCCCGCTCGATGGCGAGCTGCTCGGCCCGGTCCGCCTGGACGCAGCCGCCGTAGTAACGGTTGCCCGGGTATCCCTCGGCGTACTTGTTCGCCAGCGTGGAGCCGAGCGCCGCCAGCACCGCCGGCGAGGTGAAGCTCTCGCTCGCCACCAGCTGAAGGGTCTCCCGCTGCCGGGCCAGCTCGTCGAGGAGCACAGAGGCGATCTCCGGATCGTCGCGCTCCAGCGCGGCGAAGTCCGGACCCCAGAAGGTGCCCACCTGGCCTCCCCTCGCGGACCTGCGTTTCGAAGCATATGGCTTAGGAGGGTGCTCGCGCGGGCACAGTGTGCAGTTGTGCGATGCCTTGTCACCGGCGCGACCGGATACATCGGTGGCCGCCTCGCGCCGCGGCTGCTCGACGCCGGCCATCAGGTCCGGTGCCTGTCCCGCAGCGCCGGCCGCCTCCGTGACGTCCCCTGGACCGACCGGGTGGAGATCGTCGAAGCGGACCTGAACGACCCGGCGACCCTGCCCGCCGCGCTGGACGGCGTCGAGGTCGCCTACTTCCTGGTTCACTCGCTCGGGCAGGGCGACTTCGAGCGGCGCGACCGGGAGGCCGCCGCCAACTTCGCGGCCGCGGCCCGTGCCGCCGGTGTACGCCGGATCGTCTACCTCGGCGGTCCCGAGACACCTGCCGGCGACCGCCCGTCGCCGCACCTGCGCTCCCGCGCCGAGGTGGCCCGGATCCTGCTGGCGAGCGGCGTGCCGACGGCCGTGCTGCGCGCGCCGGTGATCATCGGATCCGGCTCCGCCTCGTTCGAGATGCTCCGGCACCTCAGCGAGCGGCTGCCGGCCATGGTCACACCACGCTGGGTGACGAACCGGATCCAGCCGATCGCGGTCCGTGACGTCCTGCGCTATCTCATCGGTGCGGCGGAGCTGCCGCCCGAGGTGAACCGAGGCTTCGACATCGGCGGCGCCGACGTGCTCACCTACGCCGAGATGATGCAGCGGTACGCCCGCGTGGCCGGACTCCCCCGCCGGATCATCCTGCCCACCCGCGTGCTGAGTCCCTGGCTCTCCGCGCACTGGGTCGGCCTGATCACCCCGGTGCCGAACGCCATCGCCCGGCCGCTCGTCGCGAGCCTCGTGCACGAGGCCGTCGCGCACGAGAACGACCTGGCCGAGCTGATCCCGGGACCGGCGCCGCTGGGCTTCGACGAATCGGTCCGCCTGGCTCTCGGCAAGATCCGCGACGCGGAGGTGGAGACCCGCTGGACCAGCGCCTCGGGCCGGGACGCCGCCGCCGAGCCGCTGCCGAGCGATCCGGAGTGGTCCGGCGGCAGCCTCTACGTCGACGAGCGGTGCAGCCCGGTGCAGGCGCCGCCGGACCGGCTGTGGCGGGTGATCGAGGGGATCGGCGGCGAAAACGGCTGGTACTCGTTCCCGCTGGCCTGGTCGGTGCGCGGCTGGCTGGACCGGCTCGCCGGCGGCGTCGGCCTGCGCCGCGGGCGGCGTGACAGGGACCGGCTGCGGGTCGGCGAGGCGCTCGACTGGTGGCGGGTCGAGGAGATCGAGCCGGGCTCGCTGCTGCGGCTGCGGGCCGAGATGCGGGTGCCGGGCCGGGCCTGGCTGGAGATGCGCGCCGAGCCGGACGGCAGCGGCGGCAGCGTGTACCGGCAGCGGGCGATCTTCCTGCCGCGAGGGCTGGCCGGGCACCTCTACTGGGCGTCGGTGGTGCCCTTCCACGGCATCGTCTTCAGCGGCATGGCCAAGAACATCACGGCCACCGCGGAATCATTTCGCCGCGGCCCGGGACAGCCGGTCGCGAACCGCTAGCCAGTCCTCGGTCTGCGGCGGCTCGAGGACCAGGATCGTCGCGACACCGGCGTCGTCCAGCCGGTGCAGCGCCGCGTAGAGGTCGGCGGCGTACTCACGGGGTTCGGCGGAGAGCACCTCGGTGCCCACGCCGCCCTCGCCGCTCCCGCCGCCCTCGTAGGTGAGCACACCGACCGGCTCGGCCAGCCCGGACCGGTCCACGTCCTGGACGTCCTTGCAGAGAACGACCCGGGCGCGCGGCGCGTAGTGCCGCCGGCTCATCCCCGGCGACGGGCGGGCCGCGCCGTCGGCGACGTCCTCCGGCAGGGCGAGCGAACCGGTGATGTCGCGCAGCTCCCGCAAGCCGAGCGCGCCCGGCCGGAGGAGACGAGGGACGTCACCCGTCACGTCCAGCACTGTCGACTCGATGCCCCAGGAGCAGGCGCCGCCGTCCAGCACCAGCGGCACGTCCGGGAGGCTGCGCGCCACGTGCTCCGCGGTGGTCGGCGAGATGCTCTCCGAGCGGTTCGCGCTGGGTGCGGCGAGCGGCAGGCCGGACGCCTCCAGCAGCCGCAGCGCGACCTCGTGCGCCGGGACCCGGACCGCGACCGTGTCGTTCGCGGCGCCGATCCCGGGCAGGCGCCGGGCCCGGCGGACGACCAGGGTGAGCGGTCCCGGCCAGAACCGCGCGGCGAGTTCGTCGGCCCGGCCGG
The DNA here is from genome assembly GCF_040639325.1 of Actinoplanes sp. NPDC023936. Classification (NCBI taxonomy): domain Bacteria; kingdom Bacillati; phylum Actinomycetota; class Actinomycetes; order Micromonosporales; family Micromonosporaceae; genus Actinoplanes; species Actinoplanes sp. NPDC023936. Next base: position 18,211 of record NZ_JBEZZR010000009.1, read on the forward strand.
GCCACTCCTCGGCCAGCTCGCGCGCCGCGGAGACCGAAGCGACGTGCACGATCAGCGGGTTCCAGGAGGGCCGGTTCTTGAGCCGGTAGATCTCGCCGACGGCCCGCTCGGAGAACGCGTGCGCGCCGAGGCCGTAGACGGTCTCGGTGGGGAACGCGACCACCGAGTCGGCGGCCAGGATCTCGACGGCCCGCCGGATGCCCTCCGCGTCAGGACGGACGATCACGGGATCAGCAGCGTGGCGAGCGGGACGGTGGCGTCCTCGATCTCGTCGCCGATGCGCTGGAACGTCTGGTCGCCCCGGCCCCACGGGTCGTCCAGGTCGTCGCCGGGCTGCGGCGCCTCGCCGCCGCGCAACCGGGCCGCGGCCTCGACGATCGCGGTGCCGCGCGCGTAGACCGCGTCCGGCTTCGCGTCAGCGGACGGAAACGGCGGCAGGGCGCCGGCGTCGACGCCGGCGAGCAGGCGGCCGAACTCGCCGAGCACGAACGTGCGGTCCGCGGCGTCCGGGCGCAGCGCCACCACGTAGTCGTACTGATCGGCGGTGGCGGTGAGGATCAGATCGGCCTCGTCGATGAAGTCGCCGCGCAGCTTGCGAGCCAGGAAGCCGTCCGGCGTGCCGCGGCGCGCGCGCACCTGGCGTGCCGCCGGCGGGTTCATCTCCTCGCCCTCGTGCCAGCCGCCGGTGCCGGCGCTGACGCTGCGGACCAGGCCGGGCTCGCCGCCCCGGTCGCGGACCGCGCGGTCGAGCAGGCGCTCGGCCATCGGCGACCGGCAGATGTTGCCCATGCAGACGTGCAGGACGGTGAACGGCGCCACGTCAGGCCTGCCCATCGACGATGTCGGGAACCACGTCACGCAGTTTCTCCAGCGCGATGGCGCCGGCCCGCAGCACCCGCGGCACGTCACCTGTCACGTCCACGATCGTGCTGGGCGCCGGGTCGGCGGCCGGGCCGGCCTCCAGGTAGACGCGAACCGTGTACTCCAACTGGTCGCGGGCCTCGTCGGCGGTGCGGGGCGGGGGCGAGCCGAGCTTGTTCGCCGTGGTGACGGCCATCGGGCCGACCTCGCGCAGCACCTCCAGCGCGACCGGGTGCAGCGGCATCCGCACGGCCACCGATCCGCCGGTGTCGCCGAGGTCCCACTGCAGGCTGGGCGAGTGCTCCACGATGATGGTGAGAGCGCCCGGCCAGAACGCGTCGGCCAGCTCACGGGCCGCGCGGGGCAGGGAGTAGACCAGGCCGTCCAGCGTGTGCCGCGAGCCGACCAGCACGGGTGGCGGCACCCGCCGGTCGGAGCCGCGGGCGTGGTGCAGCTGGGTGACCGCGTGCGGGGTGAAGGCGTCCGCGCCGACGCCGTAGACGGTATCGGTGGGCATCACCACGAGCTCGCCGCTCTTGACGGCCTCGACGGCCGCCGCGATGCCACGGTCCCGGTCGGCGACGGTGGCGCAGTCGTAGAGCATCACGACGTGCAGTCTGCCATGCCGTTACTTCCGGCGAGCGGTCGCATATCTTGGGCGGCCGGTGAGGTCGTCGTGCGCCGTCACCTCGGCGAACCGGCCGTCGGCATCGAGGAGCGCGGGCACCGCCGCGCCGTGCACGTCGTCGTGCTCGATGCCGAGCCGGCCGCCGTGGCGCAGCAGCTTCGCGGCGAGGGCGATCACCGGCCGGATGATCTCCAGACCGTCGCCTCCGCCGAAGACCGCCTCAGCGGGGTCGTGATCGGACACTTCGGGCGGAACGGGAGTGCCGTCGGGCACGTAGGGCGGGTTGCAGAGCAGCACATCGACCTGTCCGTGCAGATCGGACAGTAGATCCGGATCGGTCACGTCGCCTTCGATGACCCGTACCCGGGGGAAGGTTGTGGCATTGCGCCGCAGCCAGCCGAGCGCCTCCGGCGACCGCTCCACCGCGATCACCCGGCCGGCCTGCGACTCGTCGGCCACCGCGAGCGCGATCGCGCCGCTGCCGCTGCACAGGTCGACCACCGTCGCGCCCGGCGCGGTCCGCTCGATCCCCCACCCGGCCAGCAGCTCGGTCTCCGGCCGGGGCACGAAGACGCCGTCGCCGACCGCCAGCTCCAGATGCCGGAAGGCGGCCGTGCCGAGCAGGTGCTGCAACGGGATCCGGCGGACCCGCCCGGCGACGAGCGCGCGAAAGCGTGCCAACTCGTCGGCGCGCAGGGTGTCCAGGATCAGCAGCCGGCCGCGCGGCACACCGAGGGCGTGCGCGGCCAGGAGTTCCGCATCGACCCGCGGTGATGCCACCCCGGCGGCCGCGAGTTCCGCGGTGGCGGCCGCCAGTTCGGGCGCCAGACGGGTTCGATCCGCGCTCTCGCGGGGGTGTTCGTGGCTCGGCATCACGGCATAATCATGAGACGTCGCGCACGCAGGGAATCGGCCGGGTGACCTGTCGGCGTGCCGAGGCCGTGGGAGGCGCCTGGTGGGTTGGTTGGACCAGCTCGCGGAACACGTCGAGGAACTACGCCGGGCCGGGCAGCTGCAGCAGAACGGGAAATCGGCGCAGGCCCTTCCGATCCTCGATGCGGTTCTGGCCGCCACCTCCGACCCGCCCACCCGTGCCTACGCGCTGATCCAGCGGTTCGGCGCGCTGATCAATCTCGGTCGGGTCGCCGAGCTCTCCGCCGCGATGGCAGCCGCCGCCGAGGCCGTCCGCGAGGCTCCCGACCCGTACCTGAAAGGCCAGATGCACGCGTTCGCCGCCCTCGGCGCGCATCTGCAGAGCAACCTGGACCGAGGCATCACCCACCTGGTGCAGGCCGCGCGGGCGCTGGCCGCCGTGCCGGAGCGGGACGCGGAGACCGCCTGGGGCTGGCACGACCTCGCCATGGCCTACTCCTATCTGGGATTTCACGGTCAGGCGCTGACCGCCATCGAGCAGGCCCGTGAGGTCGGCGCCAGCGCCGGCCTGGTCCCGGAGATCTTCGCGGCGCCCGGCATCCGGCTGCGCAACGCCGTGGGGCTGGATCACCAGGGCGACACCGACGGCTGCCTGCGGGTGCTGCGCGACATCGACGCCGAGCTCTCCCGCTACATCGCCACCGACCAGCTGCGCCCGGGCAGCCGCACGGTCTACGGATACGCGCTGGCCCGGCGCGCCGCGCTGGGCGAGCCGACCAGCGCGGACGCCGCGCCCTGGCTGATCGGCGGCGGTGACAGCGTGCGCACCCGTGACCTGCGGCATCTCGGCTCGGTCTGCCTCACGATCGCGGACGGCAAACCGGAACGCGCGCTGTCCATGCTGGAGGCCGTGCCGGTCTCCGCCCAGGTGCTGGGGGCGCCGGAAGCGGCCCGGCTGCGCAGCATCTGTTACGCCTCGGCCGGCGACCACGCGGCCGCCCACGCCGCCGACCGGTACGCGTTCCGCCTCGCCGCCCAGCGCATCGACCAGCTCCGCGACGGCTACCTGGACGGGGTGGCCGCCCGGCTGGACGCCCAGGAGACCCACCGCGACCCCACCCGTTACGGCGACGAGACGCTGGTCGACCCGCTCACCGGGCTGCCCAACCGCCGCCAGCTGGAACGCTACGTGGACACATTGCTGGCCCGTGGCGAGCGGGCCGCCGTCGGGGTCTGCGACATCGTCGGGTTCACCGCTGTCAACGCCCGCCACGGCCGGCACTGCGGCGACCTGGTCCTGCAGCGGATCGCCGGCGTCCTGCACCGCACGATGCGCCGCGGCGACTTCGTGGCCCGCTTCGCCGGTGACGAGTTCGTGCTGGTCCTCCCGGGCGCCGGGCCGAGCCAGGCGGCCGAGGTGGCGCGCCGCATCGGCGCGGCGGCGAACGCGGAGAACTGGCAGGCGCTGGTCCCCGGCAGCCCGATCGGCCTGGCCGCGGGCTGGTCCGAGGTGGGGCGCAACGGCCGCGGCCTGAGCGCGGCCCTGGCAGCGGCGGCGGCGAGCCGGAAACCCACGTGAGATGGCACTGATCGAGCTCGGCGACGTGGCCGCGGCCGGCCCGCCCGATCCGGCGGCGGACCGGATCACCGCCGGGTTCGATCGGCGCCGGTCACGGCCGATCGCCCTGCTCGCCGTCCTGATCGTCGCGCTCGCCTGCGGCGGCGCGGTCCGGCCGCAGCCGGCCGGGCCGCGGGTGCTCTGGACCGCCCCGCGCACCGTCGAACAGGGCGTCGTCCTCGCCGAGGACGCGGTCTACGTGCTCACCGGCGGCGACCGGGCCGAGGTGATCGCGTACTCGATCGCCGACGGCCGGCGGCTGTGGCGGTGGGGCACCGACGCGCACCTGATCACCATCTTCCCGGCGCCCGGCGGCGGCCCGCTGCTGGTCGTGGCGGACCCGGTCGCGGCCGGCAATCCGGACGGGCCGGCCGCGAAGGCCGCCCGGACCACCGTCGCCCTGCGCCCCGGCTCCGGGGCGGAGCTCTGGCGGCGGCCCGGCGAGCCGCACCTCGAGGCGGTCGAACGGGCCACCGCCATGCTGATGGAGTTCGACCCGCGGGGCGGCGTCGGGGCGCTGACCCGGATCCGGCTGGAGGACGGCGTCCCGATCTGGCGGAACGGCGACCGGGAGCCGGTCCAGGAGGTCGTCGTCGAGACGCGGGACGACCGGCCGCATCGGGTGATCACCGCGACCGTGGCCGGCGACGTGACGGTTCGCGGATACGACGACGGCGCCCGCCAGGTGACCCGCCGGCTGCCGCCGGCCCGGTATAGCGCCCGAAACTCCCGGCTCTTCGGCATAGCCTTCGACGGTGAGCGGGAAAGCACCACCGTCTACCGCCTGGACACCCTCGACGAGCTGCTGCGCAGCGAGACGATCACCGACTGCGGCGGGGTCATCTGCGCGTTCGGCCGGTCCGGTCTCGCCGCTCTCGATCCGGCGGACGGCCGGGAGCTGTGGCGTGGTCCGGAGATTTTCGGCTCCGTCATGACGAACGACCGCATCCTCACCGAGCACCGGGACGGCGCCGAGCACGTGCTGCTGGAGAGCCGCACCGGGCGGCCGCTCTCCGGAACCGTGCACGGGTACATCGCCCGGGCACAGCGCTGGCGCGACGAGGTCCTGCTGCTGCGCCCCACCAGCGACCCGATCGGCCGCACCGCTGTCACCCGCCTCGACCTGCGGACCGGCCGGACCAGCCTGCTCGGCTCGCTCGAACCGATGCCCGACCAGCAATCCTGCCTGACCACGCCGGGGTACCTGATGTGCACCGGCTGGGACCGGATCGTCGTCGCCTCGGTGCCGCGATGACCGTGATCGAACTCGGCGAGTACAACGTCCCGATCGAGCCGGACCCGCCGGCCCGGCCCGAGTTCAACCCCCGGAACGTGCGCCGGTTCCTGCTCGCCGGTGTCGTGCTGGCCTGCCTGCTGCTGCTCGGCGCCGGCGGCCCGCACGCCGCGCCGCTGGTGCGGGACGTGTGGTCGGTGCCGATGACCGACCAGGACTCGATGTCGGTGCGCGGCGACGGCATCTTCCTCCTCCGGGACACCGGCGCCGGGCGGGTGCGGCTGACCGCGTACGAGCCGGCGACCGGTGCCGTCCGCTGGGCCAGGGAGTCGGCGGGGATCGTCAGCTGGATGCGCCAGGGCGAGGAGGCCGGCCTGCTGCTGATCCCCGGTGACGAGAAGCTGGCGACCGTCGAGTTCGAGGACGGGAGCCAGGGGCAGGTCGCGTGGGGCATCAACACCACCGCCCTGGACTCGCGCACCGGCCGTCAGCTCTGGAAGACGGCCGGTGAGGCGCAGGCGGCGGCCGCCACGTCGGTGCTGCTGGCCGAGCGGGACAGTTCCGGGAACTACGTGTCGGTGCGGCTCGTGGACGCGCGTACCGGCGCCGAGATCTGGCAGCGCCCGGCCGGCGGGGCGTTGCATCTGATCGTCAAGAACGAGGGCCCGTCCCCGACCCTGATCGTCCTCGCCTCGAACGACGGCCGCGCCACGGTCCTGCGCTACGCCGACGGCTCGCTGATCGCCCAGAAGAAGCTGCCCTGGTCGGCCGGGTCCGACGACGACGACACGTACCTCTCGGTCGTCGAGGACCTGGTTCTGGTGAGCCGCAACTACTGGCAGCGGGCCGTGGTCACCGCGTACCGCACGGGCAGCCTGGAACGGCTCTGGGAGACCGAGACGGGAGCGTACTCGTACGTCTCCGAGTGCGGCCCGGTGCTCTGCATCACCGACGGCGCCCTGCTGCGCGGCCTCGACCCGCGCACCGGCCGTGAGGTCTGGAACCGCAGCGGCGCCAGCGGCGGCGCCGCACCCGTCGGCGACCGGCTGATCGCCTCGGACGGCGCCGATCCGCCGGCGCAGGTCGTGCTGGACCCGGCCACCGGGGAGCAGATCGGCTCCGGCGGGATCGGCTGGCTGATGCGGTACGAGGCGTACCAGAACTCGGTCGTGCTGCTGCACCGGATCTACGACCAGGGCCCGCTGCGCGACGCGGTCGACCACCTCGACCTGACCACCGGCGAGATCACCAGGGTCGGCCAGCTGCAGTCCTCGGCCGACGTGCAGCAGGGCTGGCGCTGCGACTCGACCGGCCGTTACCTGGCCTGCCAGCGCGACGCCCTGCTGGTCATCACTGCCGTCGGCTGAGCTCGGTCTCGCCGGCCAGGCGGGCGGCCCGGTCGGCTTCGGCGAGGGCGTCGAGCACGCCGTCGAGTTCGCCGCCGAGCACCAGGTCCAGGTTGTAGGCGGTGTAGCCGATCCGGTGATCGGTGATCCGGTTCTGCGGGAAGTTGTAGGTGCGGACCCGCTCGGAGCGGTCGACCGTGCGCACCTGGGCCTTGCGGGCGTCACCGGCCGCGGCGTCCGCCGCCTCCTGCGCCTGTGCCAGCAGGCGGGAGCGCAGGATCCGCATCGCGGACTCCTTGTTCTGCAGCTGGCTCTTCTCGTTCTGGCAGCTCACGACGGTGCCGGTGGGCAGGTGCGTGATCCGGACCGCGGAGTCGGTGGTGTTGACCGACTGGCCGCCCGGCCCGGACGAGCGGTACACGTCGATCCGCAGGTCGCCGGGCTCGATCTGGACGTCCACGTCCTCGGCCTCGGGCAGCACCAGCACGCCGGCCGCCGAGGTGTGGATCCGGCCCTGCGACTCGGTGACGGGCACCCGCTGCACCCGGTGCACGCCGCCCTCCCACTTCATCCGCGACCAGACGCCGTGGCCGCCCGCCGGCACGCCCTTGGTCTTCACCGCGACCGAGATGTCCTTCACGCCACCGAGGTCCGACTCCTGCGAGTCGATCACCTCGACGGTCCAGCCGTGGCGTTCCGCGTACCGGGTGTACATGCGCAGCAGATCGCCGGCGAAGAGCGCGGACTCCTGGCCGCCCTCACCCGCCTTGATCTCGACGATCACGTCCTTGGCGTCGCTCGGGTCACGCGGCATCAGCATCTCGCCGAGCTTCTCCTCGAGCGCCGGCAGCACGGCCGCGACCGCGTCGACCTCGGACGCGAACGCCGGGTCCTCGGCGGCCAGTTCCTTCGCCGCGGCCAGGTCGGCGCGGGCCGCCTCCAGCTCGGTGTGCGCCGCGTAGAGCGGCGCCAGCTCGGCGAACCGGCGGCCGACCCGGCGGACCAGCGCCTGGTCGGCATGTATGGAGGGGTCCTCCATCTGCTTCTCCAGGCTCGCGTACTCGTCGAGAAGCATGGTCAGACGGTCATTGCTCATCGATCTCTCCCAAGCCGTGAAAAGCGGACCACCGGCGCAATGCGAACGGCGCCCGCCCCGAAAGACCGGGACGGGCGCCGTTGAAGCAGTTACTTCTTCTTCGCGGCGTTCACCTTGGCGTACTTCGCCTGGAACTTCGCGACCCGGCCCGCGGTGTCGAGGACGCGCTGCTTGCCGGTGTAGAACGGGTGGCAGGCGCTGCAGGTCTCGACGCGGATCTCGCCGCCCTTGGCGGTGCTGCGGGTGGTGAAGGTGCTGCCGCAGGAGCAGACGACCTCGGTGGTCGCGTACTCGGGGTGGATGCCGCTCTTCATGTTTTCTCGGTCCCTCTCGATGATCGGGTCGCCGGGTCGCCGTTCCCGCTGGAACGTGGCGTGAACCGGAACCCCTACTGGCCGATGTACCAGTCTGCCATGCCTGCCGTACCAACCGGAAATCAGGAGGCGCAACTGGGTTCGCCCTGGTTAACGTGAGCGCCCCTCCGATGATTCCCGCTCACTCCGCGCGGTCGCCGACACGTCTTGACAAACTGTCAGTGAATCGACCCTAGCCTAGTAGGCACTGCGCTACTAGCTTTGCGACATGAGGATCTCCACAGACGCCCGAACCGGCCGATTTCTGACAACACCACAGACTGTGCAACTCAGCCACGACCTATTCGCATCCGAGGAGCGACCGGCCACTTGGCTTGCCGGGCTCATCGCCGCGGACGGCTGTATCAGCGCCGATCGAAAAAGGTTGGCCTTGACTCAATCCGGCGACCACGGCCGACTCATCATCGAAGAAGCCCGGAAGCTTACGAATCACAAGCTGAAGATTTCTCGCGGGACGCCGCGGCGCGGCCAGCCGACCTACGCCATCACACTGAACTCGCCACAGATGATCGCGGATCTTGACGCAATATTCGGGATAACGCCGCGAAAGACCCTGGTGTATAAATTTCCTGACATACCACCACACATGGTCGCTTCGTTCCTGCGCGGCTACGTCGACGGTGACGGCTGCGTAGGGATCTATCGCACTCCGCAGGGAAACGCCATGCTGCACCTGTCCTTCGTTGGCACACCGCAGTTCATCAGATCAGCGATCTCACACATACCTGCGGCAGGCAGATTTCATGAGATCACTCGCTGCGCCGCACTCGCTGAAGCCAGATACAGCGGCCGCCACGCATGGGCTGCATGCGGCTGGCTGTTCTCTGACGCCGACCTCTTACGAACGGCCAAGGCACAGATCTTCGAGGAGTATCGGAAGGTCCTCAGCGTCAAGCCACCGATCTGGTTCACGCAGTCACAGCAACGGCAAATAGCTATGGCGCGCCTCGCGGCTGGCGGTACCGTCGCAGCCGCCGCAGATGCGGCGGGCGTGCGATGCGCAACGGTGTATGGCTGGCGTAAAAGCCAACGCATCTGAGGACCGAGCACTGCGAGCTACAAATGACACGACTTCTGATCACCCGTGGGCTGCCGGCCTCCGGCAAGACCACGTTCGCGCGCAAGCTGCAGCCCGGCGTCGTCCGGGTCAACCGGGACGACCTGCGCCGCATGCTGCACGGCACGCGGCTCTACACCCAGCGCGCCGAGGCGCAGGTGACCCAGGCACAGCGGGCCGCGGTCGAGGCCCTGCTGCGGGCGCACGGCAGCGTGATCGTCGACGACACCAATCTGCGGGCCAAGACGGTCCGGGAGTGGGCCGAGCTGGCCGCCCGGTTCGGCGCGTCGTTCGAGGTGCACGACTTCACCGACGTGCCGCTCGACGAGTGCCTGCGGCGGGACGCCGAGCGGCCGGAGGACGAGCGGGTCGGCGAGGGCGGGATCCGCCGGATGCACGAGCGCTATCTGGCCGGCCGGAACCTGCCGCTGCCGGTGCCGTTCGTGGATCCCGGCGGTCCCGGCGTGGTCTACCGGCCCGATCCGGAGCTGCCGGAGGCCGTGCTGGTGGACATCGACGGCACCGTCGCGCTGATGACCGGCCGCAGCCCGTACGACTGGCACCGGGTGGGCGAGGACGCCCCGAACCCCGCGGTGATCACGGCGGTGCGGGCGATGCACGCGGCCGGTCATGCGATCGTCTTCTGCTCGGGCCGCGACGAGGTGTGCCGGGCCGAGACCGAGGCCTGGCTGGAGCTGTTCGTCGGTGTGCCGTACGAAGCGCTGTTCATGCGGCCGCAGAACGACAGCCGCAAGGACGCGATCGTCAAACGGGAGATCTTCGACCACCAGATCCGGGACCGCTGGCGGATCACCGGGGTGTTCGACGACCGTCAACAGGTGGTACGTATGTGGCGGGCCCTCGGCCTGACCGTGTTCCAGGTGGCGGAGGGAGATTTCTAGGGTGAAGTACCCGAGGACGTTCCACCTCCCGGACTCCCCCGGCGCCACCAGCGACGACCGGGTGCAGCACGATTTGTCCTGGTTGGACGGCGAGCTCGTGGTGACCGAGAAGATGGACGGCGGGAACCTCACCTTCACCCGCGACACGATGTTCGCCAGGTCGCTCGACTCCGGCACCCAGCCGTGGGACCGCCCGGCGAAAGCGCTGTGGGCGATGACGGCGCATCGGATACCCGACGACTGGCGGGTCTGCGGCGAGTCCATGTGGGCCCGCCGCAGCATCGCCTACCGCGATCTGCCCGGCGTCTTCCTGGTCTTCGGCATCTGGGACGAGACGGACACGCTGCTGGGCTGGGACGACACCGTCGACTGGGCGAAACGCCTGGAACTCCCGATGGTCCCGGTCCTGTACCGCGGCGGCAGCCTCTCCGAGGCACGCGCCGCCTGGGCCGCCCGGCGCGACGCGGAGTGCTCGGAGGGTTTCGTGGTCCGCGCGGCCGGCCGCATCCCCGGCACCGAGTTCGATCGCAAGGTGCTCAAGTGGGTCCGCCCCGGTCACGTGCGCACCGACGCCTCCTGGCGGCACCGCGACGACTTCCCGCTGAACGAGTTCGCCTGAAAACCCTTCCCGGGTACGCCCCACACCTCCCCGACCGCACCGGCCCCGCTCGCGAGAGTCCCCGCGGCCGCCTGCCCGCTCCCGGCCGTCCGGCGGGTTTCGCTACCGGTGCCGGGTCACCCGTGCGGACATCCCGCCGCCCGGCGGGCGGCGGGCTCGTCGAGATAGAACGCCGGCCGCAGATCCATCTCCGGGTAGTACCGGTGGAAGACCGGGGTGATCCCGCCGGACATCGGCGGCACGATCCAGGTCCAGTCGGCCGGCACCGGCCGGCCCGCCTTCTCCTCGTTGCGCAGGTGCGCCATGAAGCGCTGGGACTCGGTGTGGTGGTCGGTCATCTTGACGCCGGCCTCCTCGAAGCTGTGCAGCACGGCCCGGTTCAGCTCGACCAGCGCCCGGTCCCGCCAGAGCGTCGATTCGCGGCTGGTGTCGAGGCCCATCCGGGCGGCGACCAGCGGCAGCATGTCGTACCGGTCGGTGTCGGCCAGGTTCCGGGCGCCGATCTCGGTACCCATGTACCAGCCGTTGAACGGCGCGAGCGGATAGTGCACGCCACCGATCGTCAGGCGCATGTTGGCGATCGCCGGTACGGCGTGCCAGCGCAGGCCCAGCTCGGCGAACCAGCCGAACTCCGGGTGGCTCAGCGGCACCTCGCGGATCGCCCGTTCCGGCAGCTCGTAGAGGCGGATGCCCTCCCCCGGCACCTCGATCACCAGCGGCAGCACGTCGAACGCCTCACCCTTGCCCTGCCAGCCGAACCCGCGCACGGCGTCGGTGAGCCCGAGCTGCCGCCCGTCGCCGATCGTGGCGCCGGTCCCGGAGCGGTAACCGGCGTACCGGATCAGCTGTTCGTTCCAGACCCGCGCGCACGGCTGACCGGGCCGCGCCGCCGGGAAGACGCTGATCACCGGGCGGATCGTGGCGGTACCGGCGGACTGCAGGTGCTGCACGAGCAGCGAGTAGATCTCGTCCGCGGTGCGGGCCCGGCGCCGGTCCAGCACGACGAGGCTGCGCCAGTAGAGCCGTCCGATGCAGCGGCTCGCGTTCCGCCAGGCCATCCGGGCGCCATGTGCCAGTTCCTCGGTGGTGTGCACATAGGTGCCGGTCGCCGCGATCTGCGCCCGGACGATGGCCAGCCGCGGTTCGACCGGGCCGAGTCTCGGATTCTCCAGATAGCAGCGGCGCAGGAAATCCTCGGCCTCGCCGGGGTCCGCGGGAGCGTCCGGATCCCAGGGCTCGGCCGGGTGGTCCCGGTAGCCGGGCACGATCATCGAGCGCCTCCGGATTATCGAGGGTAGTGATACCGGAGGTTCGCACGGCCCCGAGCGGGTCCAATCAGACACGTTGTGCGACGAAAGAGGCAGGGCCCACCCGATAGGGTGGGCCCTGCCTTATTTGACCGATTATTCGCCAGGCGTCGACTTGGCGATCTGCATCAAGAACTCGATGTTGGTCCGGGTCTGCTTGAGCCGGTCCAGCAGGAGGTCCAGAGCCGCGCCGGACTCCAGCGAGCTGAGCACCTTGCGGAGCTTGTGGATGATCGCCAGCTCCTCCTTGCCCATCAGGATCTCTTCCTTACGGGTGCCGGAGGCGGAGACGTCCACGGCCGGGAAGGTCCGCTTGTCCGCGATCTTGCGGTCGAGCTTGAGCTCGGCGTTACCCGTGCCCTTGAACTCCTCGAAGATCACCGTGTCCATCATCGAGCCGGTCTCGACCAGCGCCGTCGCGAGGATGGTGAGCGAGCCACCGTTCTCGATGTTGCGCGCCGCGCCCAGGAACCGCTTCGGCGGGTAGAGCGCTGTCGAGTCGATACCACCCGACATGATCCGGCCGGAGGCCGGCGCCGCCAGGTTGTACGACCGGCCGAGCCGCGTCACCGAGTCGAGCAGCACGACCACGTCGTGGCCGAGCTCGACGAGGCGCTTGGCCCGCTCGATCGCCAGCTCGGCGACCGTGGTGTGGTCCTGCGGCGGACGGTCGAACGTGGCCGCGACGACCTCGCCCTTCACCGACCGCTGCATGTCGGTGACCTCTTCCGGCCGCTCGTCCACGAGCACGACCATCAGGTGGCACTCGGGGTTGTTGTGGGTGATCGCGTTGGCGATCGCCTGCAACACCATCGTCTTACCGGCCTTCGGCGGGGAGACGATCAGCGCGCGCTGGCCCTTGCCGATCGGCATGACCAGGTCGATGACGCGGGTGGTGAGGATGTGCGGCTCGGTCTCCAGCCGCAGGCGCTCCTGCGGGTAGAGCGGGGTGAGCTTGTAGAACTCCGGACGCCGGCGAGCCTCGTCCGGCTCCATCCCGTTGATGGTGTCCAGGCGGACCAGCGGGTTGTACTTGTCCCGGCGCTGCTCACCGGTGTCTCGCGGCGTCGAGCGCACCGCGCCGGTCACCGCGTCACCGCGGCGCAGGCCGTACTTCTTCACCTGGGACATCGAGACGTAGACGTCGTTCGGGCCGGAGAGGTAACCGGTGGTCCGGACGAACGCGTAGTTGTCCAGCACGTCGAGGATGCCGGCCACCGGGACGAGAACCTCGTCCTCGGCGACGTGCGGCTCCCGGCCCTCACGCTGGCCGCCGTCGCGCTGACGGCCACCGCCGTCGTCGTCACGGTCACGGCCGCGGCGGCGGTCCCGGAAGCGGCTGCGCCGGCTCCGGCGGCCGCCCTCGCCGCCATCGTCGTCATCGTCGTGCCCCTGGTCGGCACGACCAGAGTCGACACGACCCGAGTCAGCACGGCCCGAGTCGGCACGACCCGAGTCGGCACGGCCCGAGTCGGACCGCGCGTCGTTGCGGCCGGATTCGGACCGCGCGTCGTTGCGGTCCCGCTGGTCGCGCTGTCCGTCGCGCTGGCCGTCACGCTGATCGCGCTGGCCGTCACGCTGGTTGCGCTGCCGGTCCCGGTTGCGCTCGCCCCGCTCGGGACGGTCGCCGCGCTCCGGGCGGTCGCCCCGCTCGGCACGCTCGGTGGTCTCGGCAGGCGCGGCCGGCGCCTCGGCCGGCGCGGAGGCGGCGACCGGAGCAGCGGCGGCGGCCGGGACGGCCTCGGTGGTCTCCCGGGGCGCCGACTCCCGGGCAGCGGACTCACGGGCGACCGGCTCACGGGTCGCGGGCTCACGGGTCGCGGCGTCGCGGGCAGCGGGCTCACGGGTCGCGGCGTCGCGGGGAGCCGGCTCCCGGGAGGCACGCTCCCGGCTGCGCCGCGACGGGCGCTCGGTGGCGGCCGGGGCCGGCTGCTCGGACTGTGCCGGGGCCTTGTCGGCCGGGGCGGCTGCGGTTTTCGGCGTCTCGACCGGAGCGGCCTGAGCCGGGGCGGGAGCCGAGGCAACGGCCTCGGAGCCGTTGGTGCGCGGACGCGGCGCCGGCTCGGCGGCCGCGCCGCCACCGCTCTGGCGCTCGGTGATCGCGGCGATCAACTCGCCCTTGCGCATCCGGGCAGTGCCGGAGATGCCGAGGGAGGCGGCGAGGCTCTGCAGCTCGGGCAGCAGCATCGCGGACAGCCCGGTGCCGCCTCGGCGGCGCTTCGTGGCGGTCGCGGTGGTGCCGGCGCCGTCAGCGACGTCAGAAACACCCGACGTCACGTCGGTGGTGTCGCTCAATGGATTCCTTCCGTCGGAAAATGCCCGAGTCCACCCGGAACTGCAGCCTGGGCCGGGTGCCCTCGGAGCCCGCTTCGCAACAGCGGCGCGGGAGTTTCGTGCAGCACGGCAGCTCGACCGGTATCCCTGCCCGCCAGGGCTTGACGGGTAGGTCTCGGCGAGTGCAGCGATCTATCGACTGCTGCCCGGCGTGTGCCTTGATGAGTTTGAGACAGGCCATCGGCCCAGAAATCTCGGGGGTGCGCCGAACCGCAGAGATCGCTTGCTTCGCGGCTGTTCCTGAAGCACTGTGCTAGGTCTTGAGCGTAGTCAACTCGTGCGACCTGCGGCAACAGGGCCCCGCTCGGCGTGTTCCACCATACCCCCTTTCACACAAGCACCGGCGTCATCCACGCCCAGCACTTCGCCGCGCCAGTGCGATCCCGGGTGGAAATCGGCCGGGACCTCGGTCAACGCGAGAACTGTCGGTCCCGCGCCACTGACCACGGCGGCCACTCCGACCGAGCGGAGAGCCGCGACGAGCGACGCGGTCCCCGGCATCCCCGGTCCCCGATAACCCTGGTGCAACCGGTCCTCGGTGGCCGGGAACAACAGGGATGGATCACTCGTGAGGGCGTGCGTGAGCAACGCGGCGCGCCCGGCGTTGAACGCGCCGTCGGCGTGCGGCACCTGCGGCGGCAGCGCGGCACGAGCGGTCGCCGTATACCCACGTTCGTCCGGGACGAAAACCGTCGGGCGCACGCCGGCGGCCGGCGACAGGCTCACCGCGCGGGCGCCGGTCCCCTCCGTCCAGGCGATGGTGAAGCCGCCGAGCAGGCAGGGCGCCACGTTGTCCGGGTGCCCCTCGATGCGCGCGGCGATGCGCAGCGCGTCCGCGTCATCGAGCAGCGTCAGACCGTTTTTGACCAGGCCGCGGGCGAGCTGCACGCCACCCACGATCGCCGCCGAGGAGCTGCCCAGGCCGCGCGCCTGCGGGATCCGGTTCACACAGCGGACGGCGAGACCGGGCGGGCGCTCGCCGAGCTCGTCGAAGGTGGCCAGCATCGAGCGCACGACCAGATGCGTCTCGTCGGTGGGCAACTCACCCGCGCCCTGCCCGCTGATCTCGACGGTGAAGCCGGAGCCGGTGACGGTCGCGGTGAGATCGTCGTAGAGCGTGAGCGCCAGGCCCAGCGCGTCGAAGCCGGGGCCGAGGTTGGCGCTTGTCGCCGGCGTGCTGACCGACACCGGTTCGGAGACGAAGGACAGGCCCATTCGGCACATGCTAGGGCTTGATCATTTAAACCGAGGTGTCGCGGCCTGGTATTCCCGAATGCCGAGGTGTGGCGAGGCGGCGTGTCGCGATCCGCCAGCCGATCGCGTAGACCAGCGTGATCGACGCGCAGCCGGCCAGAACCCACTTGTGATCGACGTGGTCGACCACCGCGCCCGCGCCGAGCTGGCTGATCGCGATGGCCAGCGTCGCCAGCATCATGTCGGTGGCGAACACCCGCCCGCGCAGCGCGTCCGGCACCTCGGCCTGCAACGCGAAGTTGGAGAGCACCCAGTTCGTCCCGCCGGCGAAATGCGCCACGAAGACCAGCGCCAGCACCAGCGGGAACCACGGGCTGAACGCGACGCCCAGGTACCCGAGGCCGTACAGGCCCATGGACACCGCCAGACCCGGCAGCAACCAGGACGGCCGGTTCAGCACCGGGCGCATCAGCAGCGGGCCGACCAGGGCGCCCGCGCCGCGGAGCGCGAAGAGCAGGCCGGCGCCGAGCGCGCCCGCGCCGTGCGCCACCGCGATCAGCGGGAGGACGGTGAGCACCCCGTTGCCGAGCCCGACCGCCGACTTGACCGTCACCAGAGCCCGCAGCCTCGGCCGGGCCCCGATGTAGCGCAGCGCCTCGACCAGCGCGTGCAGCGTCTCCGGCCGCTCGCCGGCGGCGTTCGCGGCCTGCAGCGGGCGGCGGATCAGGCTGGTCAGCACGCTTCCGGCCAGGAGCAGGGCCGCTGTCACGGCGAAGCAGGCGTACGGGCCCGCGAGGGTGCTCACCACGCCGCCGAGGGACGCTCCCACCACCGTCATGGTGCCCCACGCGGAGCCGGCGACGGTGTTCGCCGCGGCCAGGTCCTCCGGGTCGACGACGTTCGGCAGCGCGGCCGAGGCGGCCGGGGAGTAGAAGGACTTCGCCACCGCCATGGCGCCGACCGCGACCAGGGCCAGCGGCGCGGTCTCGGCGGACCGCACGGCGAAGAGCAGCAGCACCGCGAGGAACGAGGCGAGGTTGGCCACGACCAGGATCTTGCGCCGGTCCAGCCGGTCCGCGATCGTGCCGGTGTACGGCAGCAGCAACGCGTTGATCCCGGTGTCCACGGCCAGCACCATCGCGCCCCAGGCGCCGCTGCCGGTCAGCTCCGGCAGGAGCACGAGCAGCGGGACCATGACGAACCAGTCCGCGCCGAAGACCACGAGCTCGGCCGAGAAGAGCCGGCGGAAGTCACGGTTGCGGGCGAGGACGGAAAGGGCTGCTGGCACTTGCCGACCTTACAAGCGGGGCTGACTCCGGGTGGCGGGTGGGCATATGGATGGGGCCGGCCACCTGACTGGTGGCCGGCCCTCCGATCTATCCGTTCCTACTGCGCTTCACCGGGTTTGCGGGGCATCTTCAGCACCTCGAACTGGTCGGTGTAGCCGCGCAGCGCGCCCTCCTTGGCCGGCTCCGGCTCGTCGGTGGCCGGGGCCTCCGGCGACTCCGGCTCCGTCTCCGTGACCGGGGTGCCGGCCTTGCGGGCCCGCTTGGCCTGGCGCTTCGCCCGCGACTTCTCCTTGCGGTTCTCCACCAGCGTGTAGAGCGTCGGCACCAGCACCAGGGTCAGCAGCGTCGAGCTGACCAGACCACCGATCACCACGATGGCGAGCGGCTGCGAGATGAAGCCACCCTCGCCGGTGAGGCCGAGGGCCATCGGGATGAGCGCGAAGATGGTCGCGATCGCGGTCATCAGGATCGGGCGCAGACGGTGCCGGCCGCCCTCGATCACCGCTTCCTGGACGCCCATGCCGGCCGCCCGGTAGTGGTTGATCAGGTCCATCAGCACGATCGCGTTGGTGACCACGATGCCGACCAGCATCAGCACACCGATCAGGGCCGGCACGCCGAGCGGGGTGCCGGTGATCAGCAGCAGGCCGATCGCGCCGGTCGCCGCGAACGGGATCGACACCAGCAGGATGATCGGCTGCAGGATGCTGCGGAACGTCGCGACCATGATGATGAAGACGATCGCGATGGCGGCGAGCACGGCGAGGCCGAGCTGCGCGAACGCCTCCTGCTGGTCCGCGCTGACGCCACCGATCGTGTACTCGGCGCCGGCCGGCAGGTCGAGGCCGTCGAGCTGCTTGGTGAGGTCCTGGTTGACCGCGCTGAGGTTCGACCCGGTGACCGTGCCGGTGACGGTGGCCGTGCGGTTCCCGTCGGTACGGGTGATCTGCTCCGGCCCGTCCACCTGCTTCACGTCGGCGACCTGGTCCAGCGGGACGACGCCCTTGCCGGTGGTCAGCGGCAGGGTCTTGAGCGCGGCCGGGTCGGCCGGCGCGCTGCCGAACGAGATCACCACGTCCTGGCTGGCGCCGTCGACGGTGATCTCCCCGGCCGGTGCGGCCCGGAACTGGCCGGCCACGGCCTGGCCGATCTGCGCCTCGGTGAGGCCCGCCTCGGCCGCCGCCTCACGGTCCACCACCACGTCGAGACGCGGCACGCTGGTCTTGAGGGTGGTGTCCACGTCGGTGACGCCGGAGATCCCGGCCATCGCGGCGCGCACCTGCTCGGTCGCGTCGGCGAGCACCTGCGTGTCGGCCGCGGTCACCTCGACGGAGAGGCCGCTGCTGCCCACGCCCGAGCTTTCCTGACCGATCTTGATCTCACCGGCGTCGGTCAGCGCGTCGAACTGCGGACGCAGCTCGTCGGTGATCTTCCCGGCGTCCGCGTCCTCGGCGAGGGCGACGCTGTACGTCGCCGTGGCGGCGCCGCCACCACCGGCGAACGGGTTGGCCGAGCTGCCGCCGACGGTGACCTGGTACGTGGTCACGTCGGGCTGGTCCGCCAGGATGGCCTCGACCTTCTTGGCGGCCTCGTCGGTCGCCGCCAGGCTGGTGCCGGCCGGCAGCTCCTGGCTGATCGTGATGCTGTCCTGCCCGGAGTCGTCCAGGAAGTTCGTCTCCAGGCGGGTGGAGAGGGCGAACGTGCCGATGAGCACCAGCACGCCGATCAGCACCGTGGTCCAGCGCTTCGTGGTGGCGAACCGGATCACCGGCAGGTAGCCGCGCTGCAGCGGGTTGCGCAGTTCCTTCGCCTCGGCGGCCTTGCGGACCTCCTCGGTGTCGGAACCGGGGGGCGGCGGCTTGAGGAACCAGTACGCCAGCACCGGGACGACGGTCAGCGCCACGAACAGGGAGGCGATCAGCGCCACCGTCACGGTGATCGCGAAGGACGAGAAGATCTGTCCGACCAGGCCGCCGACCAGGGCGATCGGGGCGAACACGGCGACCGTGGTGAGCGTCGACGCGGTGACCGCCCCGGACACCTCCTTGACCGCCGCCAGGATCGCGTGGGACTTCTCCTCGCCGTACTCCAGATGTCGTTTGATGTTTTCCAGAACGACGATCGAGTCGTCCACCACCCGGCCGACCGCGATGGTGAGCGCGCCGAGGGTGAGCAGGTTGAGGGTGTAGTCACCGACCCAGAGCGCGATCAGGGCGATCAGCACGGAGAGCGGGATGGAGACCGCGGTGACGAGGGTGGAGCGGACGCTGAGCAGGAAGACCAGGATGACCACGACGGCCATCACGAGGCCGAGCAGGCCCTCGGTGGTGAGGCTCTCGATCGAGCGCTCCACGTACGGCGCCTGGTCGGTGATGACGGTCAGCTTCGCGCCGGAGTCGGCCTCCAGGTCGGCGAGCATGTCGCGGACCTCGTGCGAGATGTCGACCGGGTTGCCGTCCGGGCGGGCCGTGACCGCGATGCCGAGGCTGTCCACCCCGTCGGTCCGGGTGTACGACTCGGCGGCCGGCAGCTTGCTCTCCACCGTCGCGACGTCACCGAGCTTCACCGGCGCGCGGGAGCCCGTCAGGTAGACGTTCTTGAGCTGGTCGACCGAGGTGATCGGGGTGCCGACCTGCACGGTGAGTGAATTGTCGCCCTCGACGACCGAGCCGGCCGGGATGGAGACGCCGTTGGCCTGCAGCACGGTGGTGAGCGACTGCGGGCTGACCCCGGCCGCTCCCATCTTCGCCAGATCCGGAGTGATCACCACCTGCTCGGCCCGCGCGCCGGTGACCTGCACGTCACGTACGCCGGAGATGCCGTTGAGCTCCGGCACCACCGTCTCGTTGAGCCGGTTGAGCAGGTCGCTCTCGTCGGAGCCGCCGGTCGCGGCGAGCACGATCGCCGGGATGTCGTCGGTGCCGCCGGCGAAGACCTGCGGGTCGACGTCGTCGGGCAGCTGCGACTGGATCCGGTTCACCGAGGTGGTGACCTGGTTGACCGCGGACTCGATGTCGGTGCCGAACTCGAAGAGCACGACCACGCTGGACACGTTCTCGCGTGACGTCGACGTCACGCTGTCGATGCCGTCGATGCCCTTGACGGCGTCCTCGATCGGCTTGGTCACCTGCTCTTCGACGGCCTCGGGCGAGGCGCCGGGCAGCACCGCGCTCACGAAGGCGGCCGGCAGCTCGATCGAGGGAAAGAGCTGCTGCTTGAGAGACGGGATCGCATAGAGCCCGAAGCCACTGATCACGATTGCGATCAGGGCGACGAGTCCTCGGTTCTTAAGGCTTAGCCGTGTCAGACCTGACATGGGCGCTCCCCCGAGAAAAGTTCGGTCGATGCTGATAGTTTGCCTTACACGAACAAATGATTTTCCACCGGGGCGCTTCGATACCGGCCGATACCAGACGGACGCGTCCCGGACATGAGAACGTCATCATCGAGCAGGTGACCAGAGGAGCAGGCGCTGAGCGAGAAAGAGAAGCTCATCGCAGACATCATGGGCGCGCAGATCCAGCTGCAGCACGTGTTTGCCGATGACCGGTCCGACCCGCTGTTCACCACTCACCTGACCATGTCGCAGCTGAAGATCCTGCTGCTGCTGGCCCGCCACGGCACCGTCTCCGGCGGCGAACTGGCCCGCATGCTGGGAGTCGGCGCCGCCGCCCTGAGCGGCATGATCGACCGCCTGGTGGTGCAGGACCTGGTGACACGCACAGAGGACCTGCACGACCGGCGGGTACGCCGAATCGGGCTCACCAAGGCCGGCACTGAGGTCATCGAGGACATCATCACCGCGGGCGTCTCACGACAGCGCGACCTCCTCAGCCGGCTCACAGCTGAGGAACTGGCAGTGGTGGCCCAGGCGATGGACCTCCTGCTGCGCGAGGCAGTCGCCGAGGTGGCCGAGAACACGCCCGCCCCCGAGATCCGCCCCACCACCGACCCGGAGTGACCACGCACCGATAGCGAAACCCGCCGAACGGCCGCGCCCACCCACAAGGCCGCGCCGTCTCCCGGGACAACCACACCGAAAGAAAACGGCCAGACCCGTACCAGAGGGCGAAGCGCAAGAAAAAGTCAAAGAGCACCCACCGCAAAGCGCGCCCGCCGCAGAGCGCACCCGCCGCAGAGCGCCCACCGCAGGGCGCACCCGCCGCAAAGCGCGCCCACCGCAGAGCCTCCACCGCAAAGAGCGCCCACCGCAAAGCGCGCCCACCGCAACGCGGGGGTTCGGGGGGCTCGGCCCCCCGGCAAACAAAACGAGGCGGCCCGGTTCGCGCATTCCGCGAACACAAACCGCCTCCGACTCGTGCCCCCGGCAGGATTCGAACCTGCGCTTTCGCCTCCGGAGGGCGACGCTCTATCCCCTGAGCTACGGGGGCCCAGTGGTTCAGAACTCTAGCAGGCCCGCCGGAACCATCGCCAACCGGTTCCGGCGGTGTCGCCCGTCAGCTCGCCTGAGCCTTCTTGAGCAGGGAATCGATCAGTTGGATCTCGCCCTGTTGCGCGGTGACCATGCTGTCCGCGATCCAGTCGACGTTCTCGTTCTCGGAGAGCTCGACGCCCTCCTGTGCCATGTGCACGCCGCCGACGTGGTGGGCGCGCATCAGGGTGAGGAACTGGACGTCGAGGTCCTTGCCGGTGGCCTTGCGCAGGGCCGCCATCTGGTCCGGCGTGGCCATGCCGGGCATCAGACCGTTGACGATCGAGCCCTCGGAGCCGGGGATCCACGCCATCGGCTCGGCGGTGCCGGTCGGTGAGAGGTGCCAGTCGCGCAGCCAGGACTGCATGTAGCCGATCTGGCCCTGCTGCGTGGTGGCGATGTCGGCGGCCAGCGTCACGATCTCCGGGTTGGTGGAGCCGGCGTGGGCGATCATCGCCATCTCCACGGCCTGGGCGTGGTGGGTGGACATGTCGCGCAGGAAGCCCGCTTCCACCGAGTCGTCGCCGGGCTCGCGCAGGCCGGGGGCGACCAGGCCGGCGCCGAGGCCGAGCAGCAGGCCGACGACGAGGAGCGCGACAGCGAAGTAGGTGAACTTCCGCTGCGGGGTGCCACCCGCCCCGGGCGCGTCCGAGGACGCGCCCGAAGCCGGCGGCGAGACTTCCGAGATCATTCGGTGGCGGGGGCCGAGGCTGCCGCTGCCGGGACCGGATCCGTGCTGGTGTTGCCGCTGGAGCAGGCGGCGCCGGGCTCCATCGAGGCCTTCACCCGGGTGGCGCGGATGAAGTCGTCGATCCGGCTGTCGTCGGCGCTGTCGACCTTGAGCTGGTAGCCCCAGACCTGGACCGAGATGTTCTTGTCCAGGTTCGCGACCGGGGACATGAAGGTGTACTCCTTGCCCTCGACCTTGGTCTGCAGTTTCTCCACCTGGTCGGCGGCGAGGCCCTGCTTGTAGGTGATCCAGACCGCGCCGTGCTCCAGGCTGTGCACCGCGTGCTCGTTGGCGATCGGCTGGGTGTAGACGTCGCCCATGCAGTTCTGCCAGGTCGCGTTGTGCGCGCCACCGACCGGCGGGTTCGTCACGTAGGTGAGCTGACCCTCCTTGTGGGTGCGGTCGTCGATCTGCGCGTTCTTCTGCGCGCGGTAGTCGACGACGCCCTCGATCGCGGCGGCCTGCTCCTCCCACGGCTTGCTGCCCTGGACGGAGGCGAAGACGCCGTAGCCGATGATGCCGGCGGCGATGAGGACGACGATGCCGGCGACCGCGATGGGACCCCAGTTGCGCCCGCCGCTCACCTTGACCGGCGTGACCGGCTTGCGGCCCTTGCCCTTGCCGCCCTTGCCGGCGGGGCGGTTGCCGCCTGGCCGGTTGGCCGCGGACTTGCCGGCGGGCGGCTTGCCCTGGCCGGTCGTCTTGCCGACCTTGACGGTGGACGGGACCCGTTCGGGACCCGGCGTGCTCATGCTCATCGCGCCTCGTCGATTCGTAAAAGAGAGAAAGGGGCGGGGCTCGGGTGGCCGCCGAACGCCGAAGTCTACCCCCGATAGCATGGCCGGGTGACTCCCGCCAACCTCGCTGACACCGTTCTCTCAGCTGCTCGTGCCGTATTCGAGACGCGCGGTCTCGACATCGCGGCGCTGCCCGCCACCACGACGGTCGAGCGTCCGCGCAACCCCGAGCACGGCGATTACGCCTCGACGATCGCCCTGCAGGTCGGCAAGAAGGTGGGGGTGGCGCCGCGCGAGCTGGCCGCCGACCTCGCCGAGGAGCTGGGACGACGCCCCGGGATCAAGTCGGTGGAGATCGCTGGTCCGGGCTTCCTGAACATCCGGCTGGACGCGGCGGCGGCCGGCGTGCTGGCCCGCGACATCGTCCTCGCCGGCTCGGACTACGGCCGGACCGAGACGCTCGCCGGTGAGCGGATCAATCTGGAGTTCGTCTCGGCGAACCCCACCGGCCCGGTGCACATCGGCGGGGTCCGGTGGGCGGCGGTCGGCGACGCGCTGTCCCGGCTGCTGCGCACCGCGGGCGCCGACGTCGGCACGGAGTACTACTTCAACGACGCGGGCTCGCAGATCGACAGGTTCGCCCGGTCGCTGCTCGCCGCCGCGAAGGGCGAGCCGGCGCCGGAGGACGGGTACGGCGGCGCGTACATCGCCGAGATCGCGGCGAACGTGGTCAAGGCCGAGCCCGGGGTTCTCAGCGAGAGCGACGAGAACGCACAGGAGATCTTCCGCCACAAGGGCGTCGAGCTCATGTTCGCCGAGATCAAGCAGTCGCTCGCCGACTTCGGCGTGCGGTTCGACACGTACTTCAACGAGAAGGACCTGCACGACCGGGGTGAGCTGCAGGAGGCTCTGGACCGGCTGCGCGAGCAGGGGCACGTCTTCGAGTCGGACGGCGCGACCTGGCTGCGCACCACCGACTTCGGTGACGACAAGGACCGGGTGCTGCGCAAGTCCGACGGCGACTGGACGTACTTCGCCGCCGACTGCGCGTACTACCTGGACAAGCGCAAGCGCGGCTTCGACCGGGTCGTGATCATGCTGGGCGCCGACCACCACGGCTACATCGGCCGGATGAAGGCGATGTCGGCGTGCTTCGGCGACGACCCCGGCAAGAACCTGGAGATCCTGATCGGCCAGCTGGTCAACCTGGTCCGCGACGGCGAGCCGGTGCGGATGAGCAAGCGGGCCGGCACGGTCGTGACGCTGGAGGACTTCGTCGACGCGCTCGGCGTGGACGCGACGCGGTACGCGCTCGCGCGGTACTCGTCCGACTCCCCCATCGACATCGACATCGACCTGTGGACCAGCGCGAGCCGGGAGAACCCGGTCTACTACGTGCAGTACGTCGCGGCCCGGACGGCGAGCGCGTCACGAAACGCCGCCGATGCCGGACTGACGCGGAGCGCGGACGGCGCCGACTTCAAGCCGGAGCTGCTCACCCACGACAAGGAGAACGAGCTCCTCAAGACGCTCGGCGAGTACCCGGAGACGGTCGCGTTCGCCGCGCAGCACCGGGAGCCGCACCACGTCGCCCGCCTGCTGGAGAAGATCGCCGGGGCGTACCACCGCTTCTACGACGAGCCGGCCTGCCGGATCACCCCCAAGGGCGACGAGCCGATCACCGACGGGCACCGCGCGCGGCTCTGGCTCAACGACGCCACCCGTACGGTGATCGCGAACGGGTTGTCCCTGCTCGGCGTCTCGGCCCCGGAGAGGA
Organism: Actinoplanes sp. NPDC023936; assembly: GCF_040639325.1. Classification (NCBI taxonomy): domain Bacteria; kingdom Bacillati; phylum Actinomycetota; class Actinomycetes; order Micromonosporales; family Micromonosporaceae; genus Actinoplanes; species Actinoplanes sp. NPDC023936. The sequence goes on from NZ_JBEZZR010000009.1 coordinate 42,619, forward strand.
TGTAGGCATGCGCGCACACGAGGCCGGGGCCCTGCACGGCGACCTCGGCAGCCGCGGGCCGGCCTGGCTGCGCAGCCCGGAGGACGTGAACGCCCTGGTGCCGCAGCTGTGGCCGCGGACCGTCACGCGCGCCGACGAGGGGAGCCTGAGCATCGGCGGCGTGAGCGTCGCCGAGCTGGCCGCCGACTACGGCACCCCGGCGTACCTGCTGGACGAGGAGGACCTGCGGGCCCGGTGCCGGGACTTCAAGGCGGCGTTCGCGGGCGCCGACGTCTACTACGCGGGCAAGTCGTTCCTCTGCAAGGCCGTGGTGCGGATGGTCGAGGAGGAGGGTCTCTTCCTGGACGTCTGCTCCGGCGGCGAGCTGGCGGTGGCGCTGGCGGCCGGGTTCCCGCCGGAGCGGCTGGGCTTCCACGGCAACAACAAGTCGGTGCGCGAGCTGGAGCGGGCGCTCGACGCCGGGGTCGGCCGGATCATCGTCGACTCGTTCGACGAAATCACCCGGTTGACGGACTTGTCGCGTCAATCGGGTAAGCGCCCCGGGGTGCTCATCCGCGTGACGGTCGGTGTCGAAGCACACACCCACGAGTTCATCGCGACCGCCCACGAGGACCAGAAGTTCGGCTTCTCGCTGGCCGGCGGCGCGGCGTTCGCGGCCGCCGCCCAGATCCTCGACGACGACGTGCTCGACCTGCGCGGCCTGCACTCGCACATCGGCTCGCAGATCTTCGACACCAGCGGTTTCGAGGTGGCCGCCCGGCGGATCCTGGAGCTGCAGGCGCAGATCCGGGACGCGCGCGGCGTCGAGCTGCCCGAGCTCGATCTCGGTGGCGGCTTCGGCATCGCGTACACCACGCAGGACAGCCCCTCCACGCCCGGCGACCTGGCCAAGCGGATCAACAAGATCGTCGAGTCGGAGTGCGAGCTGGCGTCGCTGCGCGTGCCGCACCTGTCGATCGAGCCGGGCCGGGCCATCGTCGGCCCCGCCGTCTTCACCCTGTACGAGGTCGGCACGGTCAAGGACGTCGACGGCATCCGCACCTACGTGAGCGTCGACGGCGGGATGAGCGACAACATCCGTACCGCGCTCTACGACGCGTCCTACTCGGCCACCCTGGCGAACCGGCGCTCCGCGGCGGAGCCGATGCTCGCCCGCGTTGTGGGAAAACATTGTGAGTCCGGGGACATCGTCGTGAAGGATGAATTCCTGCCCGCTGACGTGCAGCCCGGAGATCTTGTTGCGGTGCCGGGCACCGGCGCCTACTGCCGGAGCATGGCCAGCAACTACAACCACGTTCCTCGGCCGCCCGTGGTGGCGGTGCGCGACGGCGCGGCACGCGTCATCGTGCGACGCGAGACCGAGGACGACCTGCTTGCATTGGATGTTGGATGAGCCCAGCGAAGTCACCGATTCGCCTCGCCCTGCTCGGCTGCGGCACCGTCGGCACCGAAGTGGTCAAGCTGCTCCACGAGCAGGCCGGCGACCTGACCGCGCGGATCGGAGCGCCGCTGGAGCTGGTCGGCATCGCGGTGCGCCGGCTCGGCCGTGAGCGCGGCGACCTGCCGGTCGACCCGGCGCTCTTCACCACTGACGCGCTGGGCCTGGTCAAGCGGGAGGACGTGGACGTGGTGATCGAGGTGGTCGGCGGCATCGAGCCGGCCCGCACCTGGATCACCGAGGCGCTGCGCGCCGGCAAGAGCGTCGTGACCGCCAACAAGGCGCTGCTCGCCGAGGACGGCGGCGCGCTGCACGACGCCGCGGCCGAGGGCAACGCCGACCTCTACTACGAGGCCTCGGTGGCCGGCGCGATCCCGCTGCTGCGACCGCTGCGCGAGTCACTGCACGGGGACCGGGTCACCGCTGTCACCGGCATCGTGAACGGCACCACCAACTTCATCCTCTCCTCGATGGCCGCCACCGGCGCCGGGTTCAACGAGGCTCTCGAGGAGGCCACCGAGCTGGGTTACGCCGAGGCCGACCCGACCGCCGACGTGGAGGGCTTCGACGCCGCCGCGAAAGCCGCGATCCTGGCCTCGCTCGCGTTCCACACCCGGGTCACCGCGGCCGACGTGTTCCGCGAGGGCATGACCTCGGTGACGGCCGGCGACATGGCCAGCGCCAAGGAGATGGGCTGCACGATCAAGCTGCTCTGCATCGCGCAGCGCACAGCCGAGTCGGTGAGCGTCCGGGTGCACCCGGCGATGATCCCGCTCAGCCATCCGCTGGCGAGCGTCGGCGACGCGTTCAACGCGGTCTTCGTGGAGGCCGAGGCGGCCGGCCCGCTGATGTTCTACGGCCGCGGCGCGGGTGGCCGGCCGACCGCCAGCGCGGTGCTCGGCGACATCGTGGCGGCGTCCCGCAACAAGCTCACCGGCACCCGTGCGCCGAGCGAGAGCAACTACGCCCAGCTCGCGGTCCGCCCGATCGGCGAGTCGATGACGCGGTACCACATCAGCCTCGACGTGGCCGAGCGTCCGGGCGTCCTGGCCGCCGTGGCCGGCGTCTTCGCCGATCACGAGGTCTCGATCGCGACGGTGCGGCAGTCCGGGCGCGCGGATGACGCGAAATTGGTCATCGTGACCCACAGCGCTCCGGACGCGGCCCTGGCGGCTACCGTCGAGGCGTTGTCGCGACTGGACATCGTCCGGTCGATCGCGAGCGTGCTGCGGGTCGAAGGTTCCTGAATAGTGGGCAGCTGGTCCCAGAGATCGGATGACTGGGGCACTCTTGGCGTCGAAAACACCAGCTTGAGTGAGGAGTAGGCCATGTGGCGGGGCTTGATTGAGGCGTACCGGGACCGGCTGCCGGTCACCGACGCCACGCCGGTGGTCTCGTTGCACGAGGGCAATACCCCGCTGGTGCCGGCGCCGGTGCTCTCGTCGCGGGTCGGCGCGGACGTCTACCTCAAGGTGGAGGGCGCCAACCCGACCGGCTCGTTCAAGGACCGCGGCATGACGATGGCCGTCTCCAAGGCCGTCGAGGAGGGCGCCAAGGCGATCATCTGCGCCTCCACCGGCAACACCAGCGCGTCCGCCGCCGCCTACGCCGCCCGGGCCGGCATCACCTGCGCCGTGCTCGTGCCGCAGGGCAAGATCGCGCTCGGCAAGCTGGCCCAGGCGCTGGTGCACGGCGCCCGGCTGCTCCAGGTCGACGGCAACTTCGACGACTGCCTCGCGCTCGCCTCCAAGCTCTCCCAGGACTACCCGGTCGCCCTGGTCAACTCGGTGAACATCTTCCGCCTGCACGGGCAGAAGACCGCGTCCTTCGAGATCGTGGAAGCGCTCGGCGACGCGCCCGACATCCACTGCCTCCCGGTCGGCAACGCCGGCAACATCTCGGCGTACTGGATGGGCTACCAGGAGGACCTCTCCGCGGGGAATTCCACGAAGCTGCCGAAGATGTACGGCTTCCAGGCCTCCGGCGCCGCACCGATCGTCACCGGCAAGGTCGTCGAGAACCCGTCGACCATCGCCACCGCGATCCGGATCGGCAACCCGGCCAGCTGGACCAAGGCCCTCGACGCCCGCGACGCGTCCGGCGGCCTGATCTCCGCAGTCACCGACCGTGACATCCTCAACGCCTACCGCCTGCTCGCCCGCGAGGTCGGCGTCTTCGTCGAGCTCGGCAGCGCGGCAAGCGTCGCCGGCCTGTTGCAGCAGGCCGCAGCGGGCAAGATCCCGGCCGGCGCACGCGTCGTCTGCACTGTCACCGGCCACGGCCTCAAGGACCCGGAGTGGGCAATCTCCACCGCTCCGTCACCAACGGTCATCGCCAACGACGCCCTGATCGCCGCGAAGGCCCTCGACCTCGCCTGACGGGTCATTCCAGGACTGCCGGTCACGCCCCCTTTCCGGTACGCGTAACCGGCAGTCCCCACCCGGTGTCGTCGGCTCTACGACGCCAAGAGGTGGGTGAGCGCCGGCGCGCCTTCCACCCGCTCGACCACCCCACGAGCCTGCAGGACGAGGTTGGCCATCACCAGCGTCGGGTTCGCGTCCGGCACCGTGAGGCCGAGCTGATCGGTGACCCACGGCGCGACCTCGCTCCATCGATAGAAGAGCGTGCCGTCGCGCTGCGGATTCACCGGCGGAGGAAATCCACCGGGACCTCGTTCGCCGGTGACGTAACGGCGAACGGACTCGCGGCTCTGGCCGAGCCGGTCGGCGACGTCAGCCAAGGTGACCAGGTCCTCGTCGAGAACGCGGACCGCTTCCAGGCCGCTCGCATCAAGGTCACGGACGGCGGAGACGATCGCCTCCGCGAGGTTGGCGGCCTCCCGATCGAACTCCGCGATCGGAACGCCACGCTCCACGCCGAAGATCACGTCGTCCGGCCCCTCAGCAAGAAGCCTGTCGATCTCTTCATCGGTAGGCCGACGACTCAGCACCACCGCGAACGCATGTGACCGCACTGGCCTACCCCCTTCCACCAGATCATCTTCCTCGATCGTGCCACACCGCCCGGTGCAAAAGTGCACCGGGGCTGCGTCGCATCGAAGGGCGGATGGGAGCGGCGCCGTGGAGGCCTGTCGCAGCGCTCTACTCGACGGTGACGGACTTCGCGAGGTTCCGGGGCTGGTCGACGTCGTGGCCTCGGGCGGCCGCGATCTCGCACGCCAGGATCTGCATCGGGACCGTGGTGAGCAGGGGCGCCAGCAGCGCGGGCGTGGCCGGGACCGGGATCACCGCGTCGGCGAACGGCACGACCGCCTCGTCGCCCTCCTCGGCGATCACGATGGTGCGGGCGCCGCGGGCCCGTACCTCCTGGATGTTGCTGATCACCTTGTCGTGCAGGCCCGGCTGCGAGACCGGGGACGGCACCACGCAGATCACCGGCGTGCCCTCGTCGATCAGCGCGATCGGCCCGTGCTTCAGCTCGCCGGCCGCGAAGCCCTCGGCGTGCATGTAGGCGAGCTCCTTGAGCTTCAGCGCCCCCTCCAGCGCGACCGGGTATCCGACGTGCCGCCCGAGGAAGAGCACCTGCCGCGCGGTGGCGAGGTCGTAGGCGAGTTCGCGGATCTCCCCGCTGTGCGCGAGCAGCGCGGTCAGCTGGTCCGGGACCTGCCGCAGCGCCTCCGCGATCCCGCCGGCCGCCCGGCCGCGGGCGGCGGCCAGGCGCAGGCCGACCAGGTAGCAGGCGACCAGCTGGGTGAGGAACGCCTTGGTGGACGCGACGGCGATCTCCGGCCCGCCGTGGGTGTAGAGCACAGCGTCGGACTCGCGCGGGATGGTCGAGCCGTTGGTGTTGCAGACCGCCAGCACCCGGGCGCCCTGCGCCTTCGCGTGCCGCAGCGCCATCAGGGTGTCCATGGTCTCGCCGGACTGGCTGATCGCGATCACCAGCGTGCCCTCCTCGATCAGGGGGTCGCGGTACCGGAACTCGCTGGCCAGCTCCACGTCGCAACCGATCCGCGCCCACTGCTCGATCGCGTGTCCGGCGATCATCCCGGCGTGGTAGGCCGTGCCGCAGGCCACGATGACCACCTTCTGGACGCCGGTGAAGTCGAAGTCCGGCATCCGGGTCAGCAGGGTGGCCGCGACCGCCTGCGGCTGCTCGGCGATCTCCTTGAGCATGTAGAAGTCGTAACCGCCCTTCTCGGCGGCCGCGACGTCCCAGTCGACGACGAGGTCGGTCCCGCTCGCCGGCGTGCCGTCGAAGCCGGTGATCTCGATCCGGTCAGCGGTGATCAGCACGACCTGGTCCTGACCGAGCTCGATCGCCGACCTGGTGTGCTCCATGAACGCCGACACGTCGCTGGCGAGGAAGTTCTCCCCGTCGCCCCGGCCGACCACGAGCGGCGAGTTGCGCCGTGCCGCGACCACCGCGCCGGGCGCGTCCGGAGAGACCGCGAGCAGCGTGAACGCCCCTTCCAGCCGCCGGGCCGTGCGCCGCATCGCCTCGGCGAGAGCAGCCGGCCCGGCCAGCCCGCCGGCGCGCGCCGCGACCATGAAACCGGCCAGCAGGTGCGCCGCCGCCTCGGTGTCGGTGTCGCTGCGGAACACCACGCCGTCCGCCTCCAGCGAGGCGCGCAGCCGGGCGAAGTTCTCGATGATGCCGTTGTGGATCACCGCGACCCGGCCGTCGGCCGAGACGTGCGGGTGGGCGTTCCGGTCGGTCGGGCCGCCGTGGGTGGCCCAGCGGGTGTGCCCGATCCCGGTGGCGCCGGCGTCGAACCCGGTGTCGATCCGCTCGGCGAGCGCCTTCTCCAGGTTCACCAGCTTGCCTGCCGCTTTCTCGGTGACCAGAGTGGCCGAGCCGGCGTCGACGATGGCGACGCCGGCCGAGTCGTAGCCGCGGTACTCCAGGCGCCGCAGGCCGTCCATCACGATGTCAAGGGCCGGCCGTCCGCCGGCGTATCCCACGATTCCGCACATGCCAGCAATGTAGAAACGCTGCCGGTCGGTTCCGCTGTGCGAATTCTCTGGATCAGCTAAGAACGAATCAGGACGAACCGTCACCGGTAGGCAGTCTGGATCCCATCAGCGCGTTCAACCCACCGGTCCGGCGCAGCTTCTGCCAGCCGAGGCGGATGCCGCCCAGCGCCGCGAGCACCGACTGGATCAGCACGAGGTACATCAGCTGGCGGTAGACGAACTGCTGCAGCGGCAGACGCCAGAGCGGCTTCAACGACTCCCCGTCGAGGCGGAACGCGTAGACCGTACTGATCAGTTGCACGCCGAGCATGGCGAGCCAGGCGATCACCGTCGTCGCCGGGTCCAGGAAGATCAGGCCGTAGACCAGGAACACGTCGATCAGCGGCGAGAGCAGCGGCAACAGGGTCTGGAAGAGGGCCAGGTTGAGCAGGCCGCGACGGCCGAACTTGCCGCCGGCGCCCTTCTCGAACAGCGCGCGGCGGTGCTTCCACATCGCCTGCATCGTGCCGTAACTCCACCGGTAGCGCTGCCGCCACAGCTGCGACATGGTCGACGGCGCCTCGGTCCAGGCGCGCGCCCGCTCCTCGTACACCACCCGCCAGCCGGCCCGGATGATCGCGATGGTGAGGTCGGTGTCCTCCGCCAGGGTGTCGTCGCTCAGGCCGTTGACCTGGCGCAGCGCCTCCCGCCGGAACGCGCCGATGGCGCCGGGCACGGTCGCCATGCAACGCATCACGTCGTAGGCGCGGCGGTCGATGCTGAAGCCGACCACGTACTCGATGTGCTGCCAGATGGCGATCATGGAATTCCGGTTCGCGACCTTGGCGTTGCCGGCCACCGCGCCGATCGCGGCGTCGGCGAACGGCTGCACCAGCAGGCGTACGGTGTCCGGCTCGAAGACCGTGTCGCCGTCCATCATCACGACCACGTCGGTGTCCGCGTGGGCGATGCCGTTGTTGAGAGCCGCCGACTTGCCGCCGTTCGGCTGCCGGACCACCGTGACGTTCTCGTATCCGAGCCCTTCCGCGATCTCCGCGGTGCCGTCGTCCGACCCGTCGTCGACCACCACGATCCGGATCGGATGGGTGCTCGCCACCAGCGAGCCGAGGGTCTCGGCGATGATCTCCTTCTCGTTGTAGGCCGGCACGATCACGGTGACCGGCTCGGTGTACGGCGGCCCCCAGACCCCGTCACCCTTGCGGTACCGCCGCGCGTGCCGGCGGCCCAGGACCAGCATCAGCACCAGGCGCAGGACGGTGAGCACGCCGAGCGCCACGAGCAGCCAGGTGAACCAGACCGTCGCCTTGGTGGCGAGCAGGACCGCGCTGACGATGCCGAGACCCAGCACCCACTCGTCGGTGGTGGCCGGGGGATTCACGGTTTTCATGCCGGTGAGCGACGCGACAGTGGTGAAGGAGTATCCCGCGTCCTTCAGGGACGGGATGACCGTACGCAGGGCCGCCGCGGTCCTGGACCGGTCGCCGCCGCCGTCGTGGAAGAGCAGGACCGCGCCGGCGCCGTCGTCCGGCGTGACGGCCTCGACGATGTCGTCGTTCGTGACCTCCGCTTCCCAGTCCCGGCTGTCCAGGTTGTTGACGACGGTCAGGTAGCCGCGCTCGCCCATCTCCTCCATGACCGCCCAGGTGGGGTTGTCCAGCGCCTTGACCGTCGACGAGTACGGCGGCCGGAAGATCACGCTGGTCACCTGGGCCGCGCCGGCCAGCGCGTACTGGGTCTCCTGCATCTCCACCCTGCGGCGCCACTCGTTCTCCGCGGACATGTCCGGGTGGGTGAAGGTGTGTATGCCGATCTCGTGCCCGGCGTCGAGGACCTCTTTGGTCAGGCCCGGGTACCTGCTGATCTCCGAGCCGATCATGAAGAAGGTGCCGGGTACGCCGTACTCCTCGAGAACGTCCATGATCTCCGGGGTGTACTCCGGGCTCGGGCCGTCGTCGAAGGTCAGCACGATCTGGTAATCCCCGGGGCCGACAGTGGTGGTGGTCGTCCCGTCGGTCTGGATGATCGGGCCACCGGTCAGCGCCTCGTCCGGCACCTGGTCGGTCTCCGACGTGGACTCCGCCGCGCCGTCCTGCGCGAACTCACCCTGCACGATGCCGTTGACCACCAGGATGCTGGCGAAGAGGACGAGCACCACGGAGAGGACGATCCAGCGTGGCCGGGGCACCGGAATGCGCCGCCGGGCAGGCGACTGACGCGTCTCGGCGGTCACCCGTCACCCCCTTAACCTGGCTCAACCCCCTCATCGGCCGGGTATCGGATTCGCTGAGCGCCGGAATTCGGCATGCCGCTTTTGCGAGACTTCCAGGGTGCACCGGAGACACCGCCGGCTCGCCGGCATCACGGCCGCGACGCTGCTGCTCACCGCCGGGTGCGGCGGCGACGACAGCGACGGGACCACCACGACGGCCAGCACCGCACCGACAGTCGCCGCGAGCACCACGGCCACCGCGGACGCCCCCGCGGTGGCGCCCTACATCGACATCGTCAGCGGCACGGTGGACATCGACGATGTGGCCGAGCAGACCGGTCAGGACGACTACACGATCGCGTTCCTGCTGGCCGACACCGCCGGCACGTGCACCGCGACGTGGGGTGGCAGCAAGGCGCTCGACGACAGCACCGTCCAGGCCGAGATCGCGAAGATCGCGGCGCTGGACGGTGACGTGATCGTCTCGACCGGCGGGGCCACCGGCACCTATCTGGAGAGCGTCTGCACGGCGGATCAGCTGGCCGCCGCGTACGCCTCAGCCCTGGACGCGGCCGGCAGCAACGCCCTGGACGTGGACATCGAGCAGACCGTCACCGCCGCGACGGTGACGCAGGCGCTCAGCACCCTGCAGGCCGACCGGGGCACCGCGATCACGCTGACCGTGCCGGTCGGCGGGACCGTGCTCGGGCTCACCGACACCAGCATCGCGCTGCTGCAGAGCGCCGCGGACGCCGGCCTGGACGTCACGGTCAACGCCATGACGATGAACTTCACCGAGGAGAACGACGACTGGGGCACCTCGATGACCACGGCCACCGAGGCGGTGGTCGCGGACGTCAAGTCGGTGTGGACCACGCTGAGTGACGAGGAGGCGTATCAAATGCTCGGCGTCACGCCGATGATCGGGGTCAACGACACCGGTCCGATCACCGATATCGCGGACGCTCAGACACTTCTCGACTATGCCGGGGAAAAAGGGCTGGGATTCGTCCGGTTCTGGTCGGTCAACCGGGACAACGGGGGTTGCACGACCGGCGAGGTGGAAGCGACGTGCAGCGGGATTGCGCAGGACTCCTACGCATTCACGAAGATGTTCGCGGATTTCGGGAAATGAATCAGGAGGACGCCGAGGCCGAGGCCGAGCTGGATGCCGAGGTGGATGCCGACGCCGAGGTGGCGACGGAGGCCCGGGTCGACAGCCCGGAGTCCGAGGCCTGCACCACACTGGCGCCGACCATCCCGATGTAGAGGGCCGCGAACAATGCCACGAGGAACCCGATGACGGCGAGCAGCCGCTTACGCCGGCCGGTGGAGTCGACGAAGACCTGATCTCCCACCGGCTCGACCGCGCTACGAATGACTTTTTGCATGGAAAACACGTTAGGAATTCAACCTACGAATTCCCTTGGTGCGGTCGTAACGGACTCTGTGTAAATAAATGACAATGGGCAAGAATGCAATTACGGTAAGTCACCACGGATGATTCGTGCCAGGTACGACTCGCTGCGCAGCTCGTGCGGCTGGTACTTGTAGCGCAGCTTGTGCGCGAAAGCGCCCTCCATCACTGTCTGGTACATGTCCGGCTCGTACGCCTGAAGCATCACCGACTGCAACGCGTGCGGCGGTTTCGAGTTCAGCCGCAACCCGGCGTCCCATTCGGCGCGGAACCTCTCGTCGAGGTGGTGGAGCATCTCGAAGATGTGGTGGTGCAGGAAGTAGTCGATCAGTTCACCGCGCTGCTCCCACCAGAGGAAGGAGGCGGCCCGCCACAGATGCATGGCGTAACTGTCCGGCCGGCTCGCGAGGAACCAGTTGGAGATGTACGGCCCGGTGTAGTTGAACGCGAAGATGCTGCCCTGCGACAGCGCCCGGTCCATGTGCGGCCGCAGTGGCTCCGAGACGAAGCAGGTGCTGTCCACCCAGACACCGCCGAACTTCTCCAGCAGCAGCATCCGCAGCAGGTCGGAGAAGTGGGTGCGGTTGCCGGCGAGCTTCGCGACCAGGTCCTCCGGCATGTCCACGTACGCGCCGACGTTAGCCTCGGTCAGCTCGTGCACCCGGGAGCCGGGGTTGTTGGCCTTGAGCGCCGCGAGGCAGGCCTGCACCACCGGCGGCGCCGCGTCGAAGCCCTGCGCCCAGAACACGAAGATCGGCTGGTCGAACGTGCTGGTGACCCGCCGGTCCAGCCGCTGCTGCGCCTGGGTGCGGATCAGCTCCAGGTTGTCCGCCACGAAGATGCCCAGCTCGCGGCGGGCCCCGAACGACTTCACGTCGAGGTCGAGCACGGCCGGGCCGTCGAACGGCAGCTTCGGGTCGTGCGCGAGCGCGGCCCTCGACGTCCGTTTGCTGTCGTCACGGCGCTTCAACTTGTCGTACGCGAACGCCAGCGCATAGCCCCGCTCGTACGCCTCGGGGTCCTTGGTCACCGCCGTGCGCAGGAGTTTCTCGGCCGCCGCCCACTTGTGCCCGGCGAGCGCGAGCTTGCCCAGCTCGAACGCGGCCGCGCCGTCCGGGTCACCGGCCGCCGTCACCTTGCGCAACGCCTTGAGCCCGGCGTCCTTGTTGCCTGCGGCCAGCGCGATCCGGGCCGCCGTGATCCGATCGCCGGGCAGCTGCTTGCGCAGGAAGGCGGCCTCGTCCAGCACACCGGCCCGCGCCAGCCGGACAGCCTCCGCGGCGACCTCCTCCGGGGCGGCCGACTCGGCGACCCGCAGGGTGCGGCGGGACGGCGACGCGTCCGGCTCGCCGGTCCACTCGAAGACGTGGAAGTCGGTCGCCGGCGTCGAGCCGTCGAAGTGGTCGATCGCCACGGACGTCTCGGTGAGCGAGTAGTCGTACCAGTAGACGACGCCGTTGCCCGCGGACATGCCGCTGTGCAGCCGGATCCAGGCGCCCTTCGCGTCCTCCGGGATCGTGAACGTCACGCTGATCCGGTGATGGCCGTGCTCGTTGCGGGCCGGCGCCGACTGCGCCAGCGTCCACTTCACCGCCTCGTCCACGATGCAGCCCGGGATCAGCCGTAGCGCCGACGCGTTGAGCGCGCCGGTGAGCGGTTCCGGCAGGTAGACCGAGACGCTCGCGGTGTAGGTGCCGCCCGGCCGCATGCCGAGCCGGAACTCGCCGGCGGCGTTGCGGCCGCCCGGCGCGATGTGCGTGTCGTTGTTGCCGCCGACCCCCTCGACCCGGGCGCCGCGCACGCCCGGACGGCCCGGGACCTCGGTGAGCTCGCAGGAGTTGTGCGAGTGGACGTAGAGGCCGCCGGCTTCGAACGGCCGGTCCGGCGCACCCCGGAACCCGGGATCCGGCACCAGATTGATCACCGAAGGGGCAACCGGTGGCGCCGGCGGTGGGGTCGGCCGCAACCGCCGGCGAGCCGCCGCCCGCACCCGGGCAAGACTGCTTCTGAGCGTATTGGCGGTCGCCGTCATCGATGTCCCTTTCGCCGGCCGTGACGGGACAGTCTAGTCAGAGTTCCACGCAGGGTGACGACTCACCCGCCAGCAAGATCCGCACCACGCCGTAGTGCACCACCGCTGACCGGCGGCCCTCCCCCGCGCGTCACAACGGGAGCACCACCGCCGAAGGCCTGTCGCCGAAGCACGTCACGGTCATCCGGTACCGCGCCAGCTGACCGCGGAACACCACCGCAGCGGTCAGCGCCGGTCCCGCGTTGACGCTCTCCACGCCGAAACCCGGATTCGGCTCCCACGCGATCAGCTCGGCGCCGTCCGCGACGCAGCGGGCGAGCACCGTGCCACCCGGCGACTCCAGACGGGTGCCGTCGCTCACCGGCGGGTCGGCGGTCGTCGGCGGCACGGTCTCGCTCGGGCTCGGGGCCGGGGAGGACGTCACGCCGGAGGATGCCGGGGCGGGCGGCGGCGACACCGTTCCGGAGGTGATCGGCGCCCGCGAACCGCCGGTGGATTCCGGCACCCGGCCGGGATGGGCCACGGGCGCGGCCGGCCGGGTGACGCCGCGAGCAGCGGGCGGGGATGTGGTCACGCTCGGTGACGGCACCGGTTTCTCGGTGTTCTCCACGCCGGGCGCGGCGCCCGGTTCGCCGCCGGCTTCCGGCCAGAACAGCGGCGCGGCGAGGAGCACGGCCGCGAGCCCGCCGCCGGCCAGGACCTTCTTACGCTTCCACCACCGATCGGGTACGGGGGTCCGGCCGTCACCGGCCGCATCGGCGGGTCCCGCTCCGACGTGGTCATCCGGGGCGCCCGAAGGAAGACGTGGAGTCACGCCGACGGTGGCTTCACGGAGCAGTGTCGCGCCGCCGGAAAGCCCTCGCTCCGAGATCGCGACGTCCTGAGCGGCCGGCTGAGCGGCCGGCTGAGCGGCCGGCTGAGCGGCCGGCTGTGCGACGACCTGAGCATCGGGCAGGAGGACGGCCTGAGCAGCCGGCAGAGCGACGACCTGAGCGTCGGGAAGGGAAGCGGCCTCGGCCGCGTCGCCCAGGATCTCGGACGCCTCGGCCGCGCCCGGTCGATCGGCGGGATTCTTCGCGAGGCAGCGCCCGACCAGCTCGGCGATCGTCTCCGGAACGCCGGGCAGGCTCGGCAGCGGAAGCGGATCGAGGTAGACGTGCGCGGTGATCATCTGCGTGGTGGTCTCCACGCTCCACGGCGCGACGCCGGCCAGCAGGCGGTAGAGCATCACCCCGAGGGCGTAGACGTCGGACGCGGGCACGATGGCGCCGCCGGTGAGGCGTTCCGGCGCGAGGTAGGCGGGCGTGCCGAGCAGCGCGTCCTCGGGTGCGGCCGGACCGGCGACCGCAGCGATGCCGAAGTCCACCACCTTGGCGCCGCCCGGGGTGACCATGATGTTGGCGAGCTTGATGTCGCGGTGCACGAGGCCGTCGGCGTGCGCCACCGCGAGCGCCGCGGCGACCTCCCCGGCGATCCGGAACACCGTTCGCGGCGGGATCGGACCGCGCGCCACCCGCTGTTGCAGCGTCGGCCCGTTGATCAGTTCCATCACCACGTACGGAACCGGCCGGCCGTCCTCGTCGGATTCGCCGAAGTCGTAGATCTGCGCGATGTTCGGATGCGAGAGGGTCGCCGCCGCGCGCGCCTCGTGCAGGATCTGCGCCCGGAACCGCTCGTCGCCGGCGTATCTCCCGGCCAGCACCTTGATCGCGACCGGACGCCCGAGCACCTCGTCGAGGGCGCGCCAGACCACCGCCATGCCGCCGCGGCCGAGTTCGCCGCCCAGCCGGTACCTGCCTCCGAGTTTCCGCTCCTCCGCCACCCAGGCAGTGTGCCGAACGGCTCGGGAAATCCCGATCGGGCGACACCCGTCAGGGTGACGGCTCCTGCATCCACCACTCGGTGAACTGGCGTGCCCGGCCGGTGTGGTCGAGGCGCAGCACCCAGAGGTTGCGGTAGACCCGGTCCGGGTACGTCGTGGTCGCCTCGATGATCGCGAGCTCCTCGGTGACGATCAGCGGGTGCCAGGCGAACGTCGTGGTGCCCGGCTCGTCGCCATGAGCCAGCCAGCCGGTGACGATCGCCTCCCGGCCGACCCAGGGCGAAGCGTAGGGCTCGGTGAAGTAGGCGGCGTCGTCGGCGAAGAGGTCCCGGATGTCGTCCGGATCGTTGGACTCCCATGCCTTGCGGTAGTTGCCCACCCAGGCGGTCACCGCGTCCAGGCTCGTCATGGCCGCTCCCCTCGGTCCGGCGGTGGACCCATCCCACCGTAGAGTCGCCGCATGAACAACAGCTGGCGTCACCTGCCGTCGCCGGCCCGGCCGATCGCCGCGGCCACGGCCGGCGCTGTCGCCGCGGTCCGCGCGGGGCAGGAGCCGGACGGCGACCTGGCCGCGCAGGATCCGGCCCAGACCGGGCTGATCCTGGGCACGGTGGTCCGCCTGTTGCTGGAGGACGGTCACCCGGACGGCCTGACCGCCGACGACGTGCGCGACGCTCTGTCGAGTTGCGTACGATCCTGGCCGGCCGCCGACCCGCAGGTGGTGCTCTGGCTGCTGGCCGGCGCGCTCGGCGTGCTGGAGGAGGACGGCGCTCCGGCCCCGAAACCGGACGTGCTGGCCCGGCACGCTGTCGCGCTCATCGACGACCTGCTCGCCGGGCGCCCGGTGGAGCCCTGGCTGACCGCCGCGCTGGCCGAGATCGAGCGGTCTCAGCTGCACGATTAAATTTTGCAGAAACTGCAAGATTGTCGGTAGCCTCGTCGGGTGCTCCGAGAGGCCAAACGCCGGCAGACCCGGCTCGATCTGATCACCGCGGCGCTGCGTCTGGTGGACGAGCGCGGCGCCGACCGGGTGACGGTCGACGAGATCGCCGCCACGGCCGGGGTGTCGGCGCGGACGTTCTTCAACTACTTCGCCACCAAGGAGGACGCGCTCGTCGGCGACCCTCTCGAGGGCTGCACCGACCTGCGCGCCCGGCTGCTCGACCGGCCCGCTGATCAACCGCTGCTGGACGCCCTGCTGGACGCCCTGGCCCCGGTCTTCCAGCACATCCACGACGACCGCGACCGCTGGCTGCTGCGGATGCGGGTCATCCACCAGAACCCGCAGTTGCTGCCGTTGCTGATCGCCGCGGCCGCGACCGCCGAGCAGCAGTTCGCCGACGCCGTCGCGGAACGCGCCGGCCTGCCCGCTGACCACCCGTTCCCGCCTGTCGTGGCCGCTGTCACGAGCGCCGCGGTGCGTGTCGCCGTGATGCGCTGGGCCGGCGACGACGGGCTGGAAAGACCACTCACCGAGCACGTCCACGAGGCCTTCGGCATTCTCGCCGCCGGTCTCGCCCACCCCCTACCGAGGAACGCATGACAGACGCTTCACCCGCAGCCCGCATGTCCCAACGCGAGGTCGTCCAGGCCCTCTCCGGCCTGCTCCTCGGCATGTTCGTCAGCATCCTGGCCTCCACCGTGGTGGCCAACGCCCTGCCCCGGATCATCGCCGATCTCGGTGGCAGCCAGTCCGTCTACACCTGGATCGTCACCACCGAGCTGCTCGCCATGACGGCCACCGTCCCGCTCTGGGGCAAGATGGCCGACCTGTACAGCAAGAAGCTGCTGATCCAGCTCTCCCTCGGCCTGTTCGTGATCGGCTCGCTGATCGCCGGCCTCACCCCGAACGTGGAGGTCCTGCTGGTCAGCCGGATCGTCCAGGGCATCGGCGCGGGCGGCATGACCGCCCTCGCGATGATCGTGATGGCCGCGATGATCCCGCCGCGCGAGCTGGGCCGGTACTCCGGCATGTTCGGCGCGGTCTTCGGCGTCGGCACCATCGCCGGCCCGCTGATCGGCGGCGTCCTGGTCGACACGTCCTGGCTCGGCTGGCGCTGGTGCTTCCTGATCGGCGTGCCGTTCAGCCTGATCGCCATCGCGATGCTGCAGAAGACCCTGCACCTGCCGGTGGTCCGCCGCGAGGTCAGCATCGACTGGCTCGGCGCCCTGCTCATCACGGCCGGCGTCAGCACGCTGCTGATCTGGTCGACCCTGGCCGGCGACAAGTTCGACTGGGCGTCCTGGCAGACCGGCGCGATGGTGGCCGGCGGCCTGGTGCTGCTCGCCCTCGCGGTCCTGGTCGAGTCCCGGGCCAAGGAGCCGATCATTCCGCTCGGCATCTTCCGGCACCGCACGGTCAGCCTCACGATCGTCGCGAGCATCCTGGTCGGCGTCGCGATGTTCGGCGGCACGGTGTTCCTCTCCCAGTACTTCCAGATCTCCCTGGGCAAGTCGCCGACCGTGGCCGGTCTGATGGGCCTGCCGATGGTCTTCGGCCTGCTGATCTCGTCGACCGTGGCCGGCGCGCTGATCACCAAGTACGGCCGCTGGAAGGGCTACCTGGTCGCCGGCTCGATCATCATGACCGCCGGCATGCTGTTGCTCAGCACGATCGGCTCGAAGACGAGCGTGCCGGTGATCTCGGTCTACATGGCGGTGCTCGGCGTCGGCGTCGGCATGCTGATGCAGAACCTGGTCCTGGCCGCGCAGAACGACGTTCCGGCCGCCGAGCTGGGCGCCACCACCTCGGCGCTGACGTTCTTCCGCAGCATGGGCGGCTCGATCGGCGTGAGCGCGCTCGGCGCGGTGCTGACCCACAAGGTCACCTCGCTGTTCGCCGAGAGGTTCGGCGCCCAGGCCGGCGGGTCCGCCGAGGTGCCGGACATCTCGGCGCTGCCGCCCGAGGTGGTCCCCGTCGTCCAGGACATCTACGGCACGGCCACCGCCGAGCTGTTCCTGGTCGGCGCCCCGATCGCGTTCCTGGCCGTGCTGGCGGTGATCTTCATCAAGGAGAAGCCGCTCTCCACGCTCTCCGGCGAGGAGCGGCGCAAGCAGGAGGAGTCGGCGGCACTCCCCGTGCACTGACCTTCCCGTGCACTGACGAGCCGGCCCTCTGTCAGGCTCCGCGTGGCGCGTACATGATGACCGCCACGCCGGCCAGGCAGAGGGCCGCGCCGATCACGTCGAACCGGTCCGGCCGGAATCGGTCGACGAGCATTCCCCAGATGAGTGAACCCGCCACGAAGACACCGCCGTAGGCGGCCAGGATCCGGCCGAAGTTCGGATCCGGCTGGAGGGTGGCGACGAAGCCGTAGGCGCCGAGGGCGACCACCCCGGCGCCGGCGAAGAGCAGGCCGCGATGCTCCCGGACGCCCTGCCAGACCAGCCAGGCGCCACCGATCTCGGCGAGCGCGGCCAGCAGGAACAGCAGAATCGAGCGGAGCACCGTCACAGCGGTGCAGTATCCCCGCTCAGGAGGGACGCAGGCCCACCTGGGTGCGCGGTGAGGGCGGCTCGGCGCAGCCGAGGAGGCCGACCAGCCCGGAGACCCACAGCTGCCGGTAGACCGTGGCGCTGGGGTGGCTGACGACCAGCTTGATGCCGCTGGCCGCCGCGGTATGGAAGCAGGCGACCAGGATGCCGATCCCAATGCTGTCGATCAGCATCACCCGTTGCAGATCAAGACAGATCTTGCTGGGGGTCATGCTCGTCAGCACGTCGTTGACCGCGTCGCGCATCACGTGCGCGTTGTCCAGATCGATCTCACCGCTTGGTGCGATCTCGACAGTTCCGTCGGCCAGCTGGCGGGTCGTGATCGGCAGATACACAGCTGCCCTCTTCCTGGCGTCGAGCCGAAAAGCTGAACACCGACTTCCGCGGGACTCTGGTGCGCAGACCGGAGAAAAGGGTCGTGCGCGGACCAGCGTTCGCTGAGACGCCGACCGGAACCCGCGTTCCTACAACAATCCGCTGGTCTGCAAGTTACGCCACGTAGGCGCGGAACGCCAGAGTAGTTCATATGGCCGGAATGTGCTGTAACGATCGCTGCGTGGCGGCCGCGTTGACTGCCGACGGGCTTGGACCGAATACTCGCCGTATGCGAGGGAGCGCCGGACGGCATGGTTGACGACCCTTCCCGCGCCGCCTCGACGCCGGGAGCCGTCTACTTCGACAGTGTCGACGCCGCTCGCGCCCAGGACATCCTGAATCGTTTCTACCCCCCGATGACGATCGGCACCCCCGACGGCGCCGACCTCAAAATCGGCGTCGAGATGATCCAACTCGGACCCCTGACCGTCGGCCACCTGACCTTCACGGGCTCCGCCACTCTTGTTTCCCCGCAGGCCGGGGCTTATCACGTGACGCTGCCCACGGCAGGGCGCGTGCGGGCGCAGCGGGACGATCAGGAGATCACCGCAACCCCCGCCACCGCGCTGGCGTTCCGGCCCGGGGACCGGCTTCACCTGCGGCAGGAACCGAACTCCGCGGAACTCGACATACGCATCGAGCGAGAGGCGCTGGAGGACGAGCTCGCCGCGCTCCTCGGTCACCCGGTCGAGGGACCGATCGACCTGGCGCCGGCCTTCGACCTCACCGGCGGGCC
This sequence comes from Actinoplanes sp. NPDC023936, assembly GCF_040639325.1. Lineage (NCBI taxonomy): Bacteria > Bacillati > Actinomycetota > Actinomycetes > Micromonosporales > Micromonosporaceae > Actinoplanes > Actinoplanes sp. NPDC023936. The sequence continues at coordinate 61,080 of NZ_JBEZZR010000009.1, forward strand.
GGCGCACAGCTGGAGCCGGCTGATCCGGTTGCTCCACGACGAGCTGGACCACGAGACCAGCCTGATCCACCAGCCGCTCATCGCCGAGCAGCTGTGCAGCAGCGTGCTCAGCGGCCTGCTGCTGAGCGTCCCGCACCGGTACCACGCCGAGCTCGTCGCGCCCGCCGCGAGCGGTCCGCCCCGGGCCATCCAGCGCGCCGTGGAGGCGATCCACGAGGAGCCGGAGCGGGCGATGACCGTGCGGGACCTGGCCGCCGTCGCCGGGATGAGCGTGCGCTCCCTCCAGGAGGGCTTCCGGCGGCACGTCGGCTGCGCACCGATGACCTACGTGCAGCAGATCCGGCTGGGACGGGTGCGCGAGGCGCTGCTCCACGGCGACCCGGCGCGGATCACTGTCGCGGCGGTGGCGCACCGATGGGGGTTCGCCCATCTGGGGCGGTTCGCCTCGGCGTACCGGGAGAGGTTCGGCGAGTCGCCGTCCGAGACGCTGCGCCAGATCACCTGATCGCCGGCCGCGCCTTCACTCGCCGGGGTCGCCGCAACGCCGGGGCTGGGGTACGCCGTTCACCGGGCGGGGTTTCGCCGAAGCGCCGAAGAGGTGCCCGCGCGACGGCACCCAGTCCCGCCAGGGCGCCAGCCGGGGTGGGACATTGGCCAGCTCGCCGTCGCCGGCGCCGCGCTGCTCGCGGAGGAACGCCGCCGCCCGCCCAGCGGCCTGCTCGCCGCTGCGGGCCAGGTTCAGCAGCTGGCTGCGGTCCATGTCGCCGACGGCTCCGCAGCGCAGCAACGCGACTATGCCGGCCAGGGCCTGCGCCGCGTCGGAGGCGTCCCGCTCGGCGTCCCAGTGGCCCGTCACGGCCGCGCTCCCCCGAGCCGGCCGGGCTCCCCGGCGGTCATGCCGCGCCGCTTTCCAGCGACTGGCGTGCCCATGACTGCTGTGCCCGTGACTGCTGTGCCCATGACTGGCGTGCCCACGACTGATGTGCCCTCGACTGCTCTGCCCACTCGGTCATGCGATGCGTCCCCTCACCCCCGCACGCGGTCCGGGTCGTCGCCCGCGGACCCGCTCGGCCGCGCCGGACGCCGCACCCGGTTGGGCGTGACAAGCCGAAAATGTATTCGGCTCACTACTAAGCGTCCATCCGTAACGCGCAGGTTCTGTCCAGTTAGCGCTCAGTTCGGGCTACCCGAGTTCTACGATCAAGAAACGGGTACGGAACGGGACAAGATTTCGCTTTCCCGGTTCCTTTTCGGTTCTTGTCTCACCAGTTGTGGAGGGGATCACGATGTCCGAGATCGAGACTTCGGAACAGCCCGGCAAGCCGTTGATCAGGACCGGGGCCGAACAGTCGTGGGACCCGGAAGATCTCGCGGTGGCCCAGGGCAAATACCCGACGCCGGAGAACATCGCCCGCGCCAAGGCCGAGCTGGAACGGGACGGCGCTGCCGCGATCGAACGCACCGTCCCGTAAAACAATCAAGAGAGCCGGACGGTCGTACCGCTGCTAATCGCTTTCTCGGCGGCGGCCAGCACCGCTGTGACGTCCGCGCCGAACCGGACGTCGCAATCCGGCCGGGCGCCGCCGGCCGCTGCCACCAGCAACTGGTCGATGGCACGGCCGAGCGCCTCGTCCGGGGTCCAGCGCGCCCGCGGCACGGTCCGCACGCCCGCCTCGCCAGCGAACATCGCCTCCTCGCGAGCCGCCGCGGCCGGCGCGTCCACGGAGAGGGTGAGCCGGCTGGTGGCACCGCCCTCGTGCTTCAGCAGCAGGTGCGTGAGGTCGCTCGATCCGGCCATCCCGGCCACCTCGGTCACCGGGCCGAGCACCGGGATCACCAGGGCCAGCGCGTGCGGCCCGACGTCCCAGAGGCCGCCGCGCTCCCGGCGCCACGGCGAGGCGCCGAACGCGTTGCCCGGCTGGAAGATCGAACCCAGGTGGTCGACGCGCGCCTCGGTCCAGCCGCCGGTCCGCGCCGCCTCGGTGACGAAGGCGGAGAGCTCCGGAGTGAACCGCCGGGTGAAGAAGACCACCGAGGCCAGGTCCCGCTCGGCGACGGCGGCCGCGACGGCCTCGGCCTCCTCGGCCCGCAACGCGACAGGCTTGTCCAGGACCAGGTGCCGGCCCGCCTGCGCCGCGCGCAGGGCGATCGGGGCCTGGACGTCCGGCGGCAGCGCGATCGCGACCGCGTCCACGTCGGCGATCAGCTGGTCGGCGTCGGGGTACGCGCGCGTCCCGTACGCCTGCGCCAGCTCCGCGGCCTTGCCGGGGTCACGGCCCCAGACGCCGGTGAACTCCACGTCCGGGTGGGCGGCCAGCGCCGGCGCGTGCGCCTGGTGAGCCCACGGTCCCGTACCGAACAATCCGAATCGCACCTGGCGCACCTCGTGTTCTTCTTGTGATCTCCGCCAGGCGGAAGTTACCAGCACATCACCACATCAGTAACCTGTGCCGGGTGAACGGTCCTCTGTCGGTGGTGACGATCGTCGCCGCCCTGCTCCTCGCGGTGTGGTACCTGGTGCGCGCCGCGCTCGACCGCGCCCCCGGCCGTGCCGACCTGCTGGCCACCGTGGCGCTCGGCGCCCTGGTCACGGTCCTCGTCGTGGTCGCCGTGATCGGCCTCTTCGACGGGAGCCGGCCGCAGGAGATAGCCACCTTCGGCGGTTACCTGTTCACCACGCTGGCGTTCGCCCCGACCGCGCTGGTGCTGGCCCGGATGGAGCCCACCCGCTGGGGCAACCTCATTCTCGGCATCGGCGCCCTCGTCCTGCCGGTCCTCATCCTGCGCCTGCAGCAGATCGCGTCAGTAACCGCTTGAGATCAGTAACCGCTTGAGAGAAGTGTCCGTTGCCTGAGGAAACCCCCACCGCCACCCGGCCCCGCGACGCCGCGCTGAACAGCGGGATCGGCCGGGTCCTGCTGCTGGTCTACGGCATCTTCGCGCTCTCCGCGAGCGCCCGCGCCCTGGTCCAGATCAGTACCCACTTCTCCGAGGCGCCGCTGGCCTACCTGCTCTCCGCGGTGGCCGGCCTGGTCTACATCGCGGCCACCGTGGGCCTGGCCCGGGGCGGGCCGCGGGGCCGGCTGATCGCGCTGGTCAGCTGCAGCATCGAGCTGGCCGGTGTGCTGATCGTCGGCACGCTCAGCGTCGTGGACGCGGTCGCCTTCCCCGACGACACCGTCTGGTCGCACTTCGGCAGCGGGTACGGCTACGTGCCGCTGGTCCTGCCGTTCGTCGGCCTCTGGTGGATCTGGCGGCACCGCCCCTGAGGCTCTAGTTCTTCCCCTCGATCACGTGCGGGAGGAAGTTGCAGGTGTTCGTGGTCACCAGGCCCTCGGTGCCGACGCCCTCGCGGATGCCCATGCCGGCCGGCTCGCCGTCGATCAGCCAGGAGCCGATCACCGGGTGCACGGTGCCTTCCAGGGACTCGAACGACGGCAGCTCGCGCAGCTCCTGCACGATGTAGCGGCCGTCGGCGCCGTACTCGGACGGCTGGCCGGTGATCGGCACGCCGTCACGGACCAGTGTCACCGAGCCGCCCTCGCGGCCCCAGGCCGGCTTCTTCGCGTACGACGTCAGTTTCCCGGCCGCGGACGACTCGGCGAAGTAGGACGGCAGCAGGTACTTGCCGCGTTCCGGGTCGTCGCCGAAGAGCATCCAGAGCACCGGCAGCAGCGCCTTGTTGCCGAGCAGCGCGGCCTTGTAGGGCGGTTCGATCCAGACCGTGCCGCGTTTCTCCGGGTCGGCCATGTTCCGAAAGAAGGCCTTGCCGCCCTCCTCGTGCCAGAACCACTCCCACGGATAGAGCATGAAGATCACGTCGATCGGCTCGGCCAGGTGCTCCTGGCCCGGCGAGGGGACGAACAGCACGCGGTCACCGGCCACGTCCCAGCCGATCTGGCTCATCGCGATCAGTTCCACCGGGTAGCCGGCTTCCTCCGCTGTCGCCATCAGGTACGCGACGTTCATCCGGTCCTCCCCGGACGTCTCGCTCGTCTCGTACGCGAAGAAGATCTTGGGTTTTTCGGGCAGCCAGGTGCGGGCCTCGCGCAACTTGTTGATGTTGCGCCGCCACGCGCCGGGGTCGCCCGGCTCACCGGGGACCGCCTCCCAGCCGACCAGGCGCTCGTGGATCGAGTTCCACTGCCGCCACGGGTGGTCGGTGAGGCCGGTCTGATCCATCCAGTGCCACTGGACGACCGCGGCCTCGATCAGCGAGGTCGGCGTCTGCGCGTTGAACTCCAGCAGTTTCGGGCCGCTGCCGGCGCCGTTGTACCAGAGATCGAAGCGGCCGTAGACGCTCGGCGAGAAGTCCGGCGTCTGCATCGGCAGCCGCATGTCCGGATCCTTGTCGTAGTGCGTCCACGTCTCCGGGTCGCCGTCGTACCAGGTCCGGATGATCTGCTCGTGGGTGTACTCAGGGACACCGATCTTGGCGAGGAAGCACGTCTCGGGGGTGCAGATGGACGCGAAGTAGCCTCGCTTGCGGCCCTCGACGGTCCGCCTCGGGCACTGCTGCACCATCCACTCGCCGGCCTCGATGCACATCTCGTAGAGGACCGAGGTGGCCGTCTCCAGCTCCTCGATCTCGGCCGCGGTGAAGTCGTAGTACGGCCCCTCCTGCCAGTACGACTGCATCGTGCCGTCCGGCAGCTCGGTGTCGTTGTAGGTCAGCCCGAGGCTGAAGTTGGTGAGCCGCCAGCCGTCCCGCACCGGCCCGTACGCGATCCGCCGCACGCCTCAGCCACCCGACTTCGACGAGGACTTGCCGCTGCCGCTGCCGCCCTTGCCGACCACACTCGTCTTGATCGTGCCGTTACTGATCTTGCCGGTGGTCGGCAGCCCGAACTTGGACCGCGACGCCACGTCGTTGTAGGCGAACTTGTTCCCACCGGCCGGCAGCTTGGAGCCCACCGGGTAACCCCGGCTGTAGCCCGAGCTGTGCCAGATGAAGAACCCCGCGCCGGGGTGGTACGAGTCGTCGTCGTCGCAGTAGTCCTCGTCGACGATCACGCCGTTCGCGTCGGCGCAGTAGAAACCCTGGTCCACGTACTCATCGTTGTCGCACGCCGCCGCTCCCCCCGCGGCCAGCAGAAGAAAGGTGCTGGTCAGCGACACGCTGCGGGAACTCATGCGTCGGTTCATGATTTCTTTGTAACTCTTCTCAGCAAGTTGCCAGCTCAGTCCTGGGGTCCGCCGGCCACATAGACCACCTGTCCGGTCACGAATCCCGCTCCCTCGCTCGCCAGGAACGAGACCGTGTGCGCCACATCCTCCGGCCGGCCCGCGCGGGCGACCGGGATCGCGCCGATCGCCGCCTTCTCGAAGTCGGCGAAGTCGACACCGACCCGCGCCGCGGTGGCCCGGGTCATGTCGGTGACGATGAAGCCCGGCGCGACAGCGTTCGCGGTGATGCCGAACTTGCCCAGCTCGATCGCGAGAGTCTTCGTGAAACCCTGGATACCGGCCTTCGCAGCAGCGTAGTTCGCCTGGCCCCGGTTGCCGAGGGCGGACGTGCTGGAGAGGCTGACGATCCGGCCGAACCGGGCCTCCACCATGTGCTTCTGCACCGCCCGGCTGAACAGGAACGCGCCGCGCAGGTGCACCGCCATCACGGTGTCCCAGTCGTCCTCGCTCATCTTGAACAGCAGGTTGTCCCGGAGCACGCCGGCGTTGTTGACCAGCACTGTCGGCGCGCCCAGCTCGGCGACCACCCGCTCCACGGCGGCAGCGACCTGCGTCGAGTCGGCGACGTCGGCGCCGATCGCCACCGCGGTGCCGCCCGCGTCGTGGATCGCTGTCACCGTGTTGGCGCAGGCGCCCTCGTCCAGGTCGACGACCGCGACGGCCAGACCGTCCTTGGCGAGTCTCAGGGCGATGGCCTCACCGATGCCGCGGGCGGCTCCGGTCACGATGGCCACCCGGCTGGGTACGGACTGCGACATTGCGGCCTCCGACGAACTCCGGGACGCATCCGGGATGCTCCGGGATGTGATCTTCACTGCTCCTGGAGCCCGACTCTAGCGGTGATCAGACCGTCCTGCGCAGCCGGATCCACCGGTAGCCGTGCCCCTCGACCCGGATCGCGTCCAGCTTGCCGGGTTCGGGGTATTCCTGGTCGGCCAGCACGTCGTTGGGAAGTTCGGCCTCCTCCGCGAGACTACTCAGATCGATCACGGTCGACTCGGTGCCGAGGTTGTGCACGAACAGCATCGTTCCGGTGTCGGCGTCGGCCCGGTGCACCAGAACACCGCGCGGCGCCGGCACGTCGACGTGGGTGCAGGTCCCCCGGCCGATCTCCGGCGCTTCCTTGAGGGTACGGATCATCCGCTCGAACCAGGACAGCAGCGAACCGGTGTCGTGCCGCTGCACCGTCACGTTGACCTTCTCGAAGCCGAACTCACCACCGGAGATCACCGGCCGGCCGAGCTTCGACGGATCCGCGCTGGTGAACCCGGCGTTCGGCAGCCTCGACCACTGCATCGGCGTCCGGATCGCGTCCCGGCCCTTGAGCGACAGGTCGTCACCCATGCCGATCTCCTCGCCGTACCGCAGCACCGGCGTGCCCCGCAGGCTGAACTGCAACGCGTACGCCAGTTCCAGCCAGCGCCGGTCGTTGCCGAGCATCGGCGCGAGCCGGCGGCGGATACCGCGGCCGTACAACTGCATGTCCTCGTCCGGGCCGAACCGGGCGAACACGTCCTGCCGCTGGTCCGCGGTGAGCCGGGACAGGTCGATCTCGTCGTGGTTGCGCAGGAACGTGGCCCACTGCCCGCCCTCCGGCAGTTTCGGCGAGTCCCGCAGCGCGTCGATGATCGGCTCGGTGTCCTCCCGCGCCAGGCCGAGCACCAGCCGCGCGTTGAGCATGAAGTCGAACAGCATGTGGATCCGGTTGCCCGAGCCACCCTCGTCGCCGAAGAACCGCACCAGCTGATCCGGCTCCACATTGGCCTCGGCCAGCAGCACCGCGTCGCCGCGCCGCCACTGCACGTGCTGCCGCAGCTCGGTCAGGAACTTCATGTCCTTCGGCGAGTTCGGGTTGCCCGGCTCGGTCTCCTCGATGATGAACGGCACCGCGTCCATCCGGAACCCGGCCACCCCGAGCTGCAGCCAGAACGAACAGATCTTCTTGATCTCCTCGCGCACCGCCGGGTTCTTGATGTTGAGGTCCGGCTGGAACTTGTAGAACCGGTGGTAGAACCAGAGCTTCGCCGTCCGGTCGTAGCTCCAGGTCTCGGCCTGTTCGCCGGGGAAGACCATGCCCTGGTTGCGGTCCGGCGGAGCGGTCTCGCTCCAGACATACCAATCCCGGTACGGCGAATCCGGCGAGCTCCGTGCACTCTGGAACCACGGGTGCTGGTCCGAGGTGTGGTTGACGACCAGGTCGATGATGACTTTGATGCCCCGGTTGCCGGCCTCGTGCAGCAACTCGGCGAAGTCTCCGAGACTCCCGAACCGCGGATCGACGTTGTAGAAGTCCGACGCGTCGTAACCGTCGTCCCGCCCGGGCGAGGGGTGGATCGGGTTGAGCCAGAGACACGTCACACCGAGCCGTGCCAGGTAATCCAGGCGCCCGATCAGCCCCCGGATATCCCCACAGCCGTCCCCGTCGGAGTCAGCGAAGGAGTCGATGTCGAGACAGTAGACAACCGCGTTCTCGTACCACCGGTCACTCATGCCCCTGCTTCTTAGCCTCGCCCCGGTAAGCCGAAACGTCCCGTCCCCGCGAGCAACCACGTCAGTGTGTGGAGTTCGGGCGCGATCCGAACCTCAGATC
>NZ_JBEZZR010000009.1:68954-233994 GCF_040639325.1 Actinoplanes sp. NPDC023936
TCCACACGCAGACCCAACTTCGCCGGAGTGTGTGGAGTCCGGGCGCGATCCGAACCTCAGATCCACACGCAGACCCAACTTCGCCGGAGTGTGTGGAGTCCGGGCGCGATCCCAACCTCAGATCCACACGCAGACCCAACTTCGCCGGAGTGTGTGGTGCGCCACGGTCAAGGGAGTGACCTGCGGGTTTGCGTGTGGCTTCGCAGGCTCGAGGAGCCCGTCGAACCTTCGCGCCGGCCCGGCCGTCCGCGACTTTCCGCGAAGCGCCGTGTTCCCCTCGGATTCCGGCACGCCGGGGGACGATCACGGGTGTTGACCGGCACTGGGCGGCAGCAGCACCTTCGACGGTCCATTTGAGGCATTCACCCGGTGGCCGTGGGTGATCGAGAGCTGCGACTCGCCCGCGCCGGCTCGACGCCCGTCCGGCAGCGAGGGCAGGTCACACGATGCGGTGCAGGCGCGGGGACGGGAGCACACCGAAGCAGCACCAGCAGGGACGCGGGCACACCGAAGCCCGCACCAGCACGGACGCCGGCACACCGAAGCCGTGCGTGAGCCCTCATCGCCGCCCTGGCAGGGGTGCGCGCTCACGATGACGTTGCGTGCGCCCTCACCGGCCCTCAACCGCCGCCCGCCCGCGAATCCGCCCCGCCCGCGAGTCCGTCCGGGCGGGGCCGCGCACCCTCAACCCGCCACCTCGCAACGAAAGGCTCCGATCAGCCAGAGCGTCAAACGCCCAGTTCGCCACCATGGTCAACTTAAGCTGAGTGGCACTGACCGGCACCCTGTCGACGCCCGCGTTTGTCACACTGCGTACCGGTAACCGGGGTGAAGGCGGCGCTTGCCCAAAAGCCGTGGACATCCCGAGCCCCACAGGATGACGCAAAGCAGCAACGCTCCGCACTGCCGGTGACCAGCGTGGTTCCGACCGGACGTAGCTGAGGATCTCAGCGCGTGAGCATGTCAGCCCTTCGAGTGTTGCCCGGCGCACGGACGCCTCAACTTCGCGGCAGCTTCGCCTGCCGGGACCGCTCGTAGCGCCCGCTCAGCATCGCCACCACCAGGAACGCCGCCATCGGCACCAGCACCAGCGCCGCCCACTGGACCGGCCCGATCAGGCGGGTGGCCTCCGGATGGTACGAGTTGTATTCCATGAAGCCGTCGAAGCCGGACCGGATCAGCGGCACCGTGACCAGCACCGGCGCGGCCCAGGCCGGCAGCCAGCGGCGGACCGTGGCCTCCTGCCGGATCGCCGCCACCAGCACCAGGCCGGCGGCCGCCACCAGCATCAGAACGGCGACGCCGGACATCGCCGGCATATCGCTGAGGAGCATCTCCACGTCGCCCCTGCCGAGCACCAGCAATGGGGACAGCTGGTACGGCAACAACCAGTCGATCTCGGTCACCAGGATCAACAGGCCGCCTGCGGACAACACCAGGAGCAGGCCGCGCGGGCGGCCGGCACGGGTCGCGAGCAGACCGGCGACCAGCACCACGGCCGCCGTCATGATGATCCAGTAGGCGTTGAGCAGCATGGCCGGCGTGTCGAGGTACCACCGGAGGGCTGCGGCGATCTCACCGGCCAGTCCGATCGCGGCGCCGGTGAAGCCGAGCAGACGCCACCCTTTCGCCACCGCGACGAGCACCAGCGACCAACCGGCGAGGCGGACGTAGTCGACCGGCGCGACGACGTCGAGATGCCCCGGGACCAGCGGGACCACCCGGCGCCCCTCGAGCGCCAGCAACAACAGCGCTCCGAAGAGCTGGACCACCCGGGCGGACTGCCGGAGGCCGGCCGGCACGGGCACCCGCCGCAGACGCACCACCAGCGCCGAACGGACCAGGTCGAACACCTGCCCGGGACCGGGCCGCCCCTCGGCCGCCAGCACGGCGAGCAGCTCCTCCTCGTAGTCCCGGCGGAAGTCTCTCGGATAGAGCGCGAGCAGTCGCCGCTGCGTGGCGCTCATGCGGGCGCTCCCCCGAGCTCGGTGCGGCGGGCGCGCAGCCGGCCGTCGGCGATCGCGGCCTGCTCGCGCAGGCGTGCCGTCTCGGCGGCCAGGCTCCGCTCGCCGGCGGCGGAGAGCCGGTAGTAGCGACGGAGGCGGGACTGCACGATCTCCTCGCGGTCGACCTCGATCAGCCCCTCGGAGCGCAGCCGGTCGAGGGCGGCGTAGAGAGTGCCGGCGCGGAGACGGACGCGGCCGCCGGTCATCGCTGACACGTCCTCGATCACGGCATAGCCGTGCCGGGGCTCCTCGGCCAGGGCGGTGAGAACCAGGAATGTCGGCTCCCGCATCGGCGCATCGCTCATGGCAGCAGCATATACCGATCATCGGCATATACGCCATGCGGTTCATACGCTGGTTCGCGGGTACCACCAGAAAAACCAGGGGGAGGATCACACATGGCCGAAAGCGATCTCGGAAACCTCGGCGGCCTGACCGGCTGGGTCGCCTCGGTGATCGAGTCGACCGGTGAGATCGGTGTCGGCCTGCTGGTCGCCCTGGAGAACCTGATCCCGCCGATCCCGAGCGAGATCGTCCTCTCGATGGCCGGTTACCTGGCGAGCGAGGGCCGGGTCAACCTGGTGCTGGTCTGGGTCGCCGCCACGGTCGGCGCGCTGGTCGGCGCCCTGCTGCTCTACTGGCTCGGCCGCGGCCTCGGCGAGGAACGGCTGCGCCGCTGGCTGGACAAGGTGCCTCTGGTGGACCTCGACGACCTGGACCGGGCGGACCGCTGGTTCGAGCGGCACGAGCGGGCCACCGTCCTGTTCGGACGCTGTGCGCCGGTGGTCCGGAGCCTGGTCTCCATCCCGGCCGGGGCGAACCGGATGCCGGTCGGCCAGTTCGTCCTGTTCACCGCGATCGGCAGCGGCGTGTGGAACGCGCTCTTCGTCGGCGCCGGCTACGCCCTCGGCAACCGCTGGCAGGACGTGGAGAAGTACAGCCACTGGTTCGACTACGCGATCTGGGCGTTCTTCGCGATCGCGATCGGCTCCTGGGTGGTCAAGAAGGTGCGCAAACGGCGTCGCGCGGCCGCCCGCGAGGGCGACCGCGCGTCAACTGGTTAGCCGGTTCAGAAGCCGGCGCTCACCTTGGTGAACGCCCAGTCCGCCTGGGCGATGCCGGAGCAGTCGGAGACCACTCCGCCACCGGCGCAGCCACGGTCCCGGTTGACCGCCCAGAAGGCGAAGCGGGCCAGGCCGTTGTTCCGGGCGTAGTCCCGGATCCGGGTCCAGGTCTCGACCGACGTGACCTCCTGCTGGTCGGAGAGACCGTTCATGCCGGAGATGCCGATCCGCGAGTACGCCTGCGCGTCGGTGTACCCGAACGTGCTCTTCAGGACGTTCTTCAGGCCCTCGGTGGCGCCTACCGTGCTGGCGTACATGTCAGCGCCGCCGCTGAAGTCGAACGGCATCTGGGTGAAGACGTCGATGTTCGCGTTCTTCGCCTTGGCCTGCTGGATCAGCCGGACACCGTGCGCGTTCGGGCCGGTGGTGGTGGTGCCGAAGGTGAGGATGGTCTTCACCGACGGGTTCTTCTGCTTGACGATCTTCAGCGCGTCGACGATCCGGTCGGCCACCACGTAGTTCTCGAACTCGTCGGTGTTCTCGATGTCGATGTCGATCGCCTTCAGCTGGAAGGTGTCGATCACCTTCTGGTACGCCCCGGCGAGTGCCTCGGGAGTCGAGCAGTTCGGGCCGAGCTTGTTGCCGCTCCAGCCGCCGATCGACGGGACCACGTCCGCCCCGGCCGCCCGGATCGCCGCGATGGTGCTGGCGTGCGCGCCGCCGGTGAGGCCGGTGGAACCGTCCCAGGCCGGGTTGCAGCCGTTGCTGGCGAGCACGAAGGCGATGGTGAACGCCTTGATCCCGGTGGCGTTGACGACAGTGGCCGGCGCCGGCGGGTTACCCCAGCCCGGGTAGATGTACGGCGCGGCCGCCATCTTCGTCCCGGTGGCCGGCGGCTGGGTGGTCGGCCCGGTGGTGGGCGTGGTGGTCGGCGGCGTGGTGGTGCCGCCGCAGACGCCGTTGTCGGCCCAGACCGCCCACTGGGAGCTGTTGGTGGCCGGCGACTCGTTCTGGGTCCACCACTTGGCGGTGTAGTTGCGGCCGTTCTGCGAGGCGGTGTTGTCCTTGACGTAGACGGCGCTCGCGCTCCAGGCCGGAGCACACGCGACGGCCGCGTTCGAGGTGGTCATCGGGATGATCGCGGCGGCCGTTCCGGCCATCGCGACCGCCGCGACCACGGCGATCTTCCTGCTGAGTTTCACGGGACGCTCCGAGAGGGGGAGGTTGATCAGGGGAGGGTGGCGAGGTGCGGGTCGACGGTGTTGGCCCAGCTGGTGCCGTTGGTGACGTCCCAGTTGATGGACCAGGTCATCGCTCCGCGGATTCCCGGGTACGTGGCCGGGGGCTTGAAGGTGCCGCAGTTGGTGCCCCTGGCCAGGCAGTCGAGCGCGGCGTTGACCACCGACGGGGCCACGTATCCGCCGCCGGCCGCCCGGGTGCTGGCCGGCAGGCCGAGGGCGATCTGGTCCGGGCGCAGCCCGTTCTGCAGCGGGATGCAGGCGAGGGCGGTCAGGAAGTTGATGGTTCCCTGGCCGTACGCGGCGTTGTTGTCACAGCCGAGCATGGAGCCGGAGTTGTAGTACTGGGTGAAGACGACGGTCAGGATGTCCTTGATGTCGAGCGCCAGCTTGAAGTACGAGGACTGCGGGTTCTGCATGTCGATGGTCTGCGGCGCCATCGTGATGATCAGGTTGTTGCCCGCCTTGGCCCGCAGCGACCGCAGGGCACTCGCCATGTAGGTCGGGTTGAGCCCGTTCTCCAGGTCGATGTCGACACCGTCGAATCCGTACGTCCGGATCAGCGCGTGCACCGAATCGGCGAACGCGGTGGCGGCCGCCGCGCTGTTGACCGCAACCGTGCCCTTCTCGCCGCCGACCGAGATGATCACCTTCTTGCCGCGCGCGTGCAGGGTGGCGATGTCCGCCTTGAACTGCGCGTCGGTGTATCCGCCGACCGCGGTGGCCAGGCCCGGGTCGAGGTTGAAGGTGACAGCGCCGGCCGTCGTGGTGGCGTCCGCGAAGGCGACCGCGATCAGGTCGTAGGCGGCGGGGACGTCGGCCAGCTTGAGCGGCGCGGCGCCGTTGTCGAAGTTCTGCCAGTACCCGGTGGTGAAGTGCGCCGGCAGCGCGCCGTTGCTGGGGGACTGGGAGGTGGACGGCGACGAGGACGGCGAGGTGGAGGGGGATGCGGACGGCGAGCTGGAGGGCGACGAGGACGGCGACGACGAGGGCGACACCGACGGCGACCCGCTGGGAACGACCCCGCCGTCACACACCCCGTTGTCGGCCCAGACGTCCCACTGACCACTCCGGACGGCCGGGGAATCGTTCTGCGTCCACCACTTCGCGGTGTAGTTGTGGCCGCTCTGCGAGACCACGGCGCCCTTCACGTACACGGCGGACGAGCTCCACGCGGTGGCACAGGCCGTGGCGGCCTGGGCGTTGCCCGCGAACCACGTCGCCGCGCCGCCGGCGACGAGCGCCGTGACCGTTGCGAGGATGACCGATCTGGAGCGCTTCATCGACGTCCTTCCGTACACGCTGTGAGGTGTATCAATCTTTAGGACTGTTAACAGTAAAAGTAAAGAGTGACAGCCTTAAACATCCTTAAAAAATCTTCGGGTACGACAATGGGCCGCAGCCGCAGGTCAGCGGATACGACCCATCAGGACCAGTCGATAAAAAGTATTACCGGCGGAATTGGATCCAGTTGATGTTCACAAAGTCAGCGGGTTGACCGCTACTGAACGTGAGGAACACCGTGTGCGTACCCGTCACATTGGACACGTTGCCCGGAATCGATTGCCAGCTCTGCCAGCCGCCGGTGCCGCCGAGCGCGAAGCTGCCGATCGGCGCGTTGCTCCGGCTGTCCAGCCGCACCTCCACCAGACCACTGACCCCGCCGGCCGCGCCGGACGCGACCCGGGCCACGAAGTCCTTCACGCCGCCCGTGCCGAAGTTGACGTTGTCGAACCGCAGCCAGTCGCCGTTCGCGATCCACCCGACGTCCTGCCCGCCCTCCGCGCAGGTCTCCACCTGCACGCCCGCGGACGCGTTGAAGGACTCCGCCTCGATCCGCGCGTACGCGTCCCGGGTCGAGCCGCCGGGGGTGGGTGAGGTGGTCGGTGAGGTGGTCGGCGTGGTGCCGCCGGGGGATTGCCAGACCGCCACGTAGTCGACGAGCATCGGGACGCCGGACTGGGTCTGCGCGGTGGGACCGCCGCCGAACGCCGCCGGGAAGCCGCCGCCGATCGCCACGTTGAGGATCACGAACATCCCGTGGTGGGTCGCGTTGTTCCAGGTCGTGGCGTCGACAACGGTCGAGTCGAGGGTGAAGTAGTTGACGCCGTCCAGGTACCACCGCAACTGCTCGGGTGACGTGCTGCGGTCGTACTCCAGCGCGTAGGTGTGGAAGCTCGTCAGGCAGCCGTTGCACGGCCGCTCCCCGCTACCCAGGCCGGTGGTCTCGTTGCACGGTCCGCCGGGATTGGTGCCGCAGTGCAGGGCCGCGAAGACGCTGGGACGCCCGTTGATGTTCTCCATGATGTCCCACTCGCCGATGCCCGGCCAGTTCGTGGCGCCCACCGGACGGGCCGCGTCACCGAGCGCCCAGAACGCCGGCCAGTAACCGGCGGCCGCCGGGCCCGTCACGTTGGGTTGCTGGATCCGCGCCTCGATGCGCACCCGGCCGCCGACCGGTGCCGCGAAGTCGGTCCGCTGGGTCTCGACCCGGCCGGACGTCCATCGGCCGGCCGAGTCCCGGATCGGCTTGATCGCCAGGTTGCCACTGCCGTCCTGGTAGACGTTCTCGGTCGAGTCGGTCATCGTCTCGACCTCGCCGGTGCCCCAGTTGGGGGCGCCGCCCGGATAGCCGGTGCCGATGGAGTAGAGCCAGTTGGAGCGGTTGAGGCCGGTGCCCGCGGCACCGGTGAAGTCGTCGCTGAAGACCAGCGTCATGCCGGACGGCGGCGGCGGCACCGCCGCGTCGGCCGTGGTCACGATCGTCACGGAGGCGGCCACCACCAGTACGGCCGCGGCGAGAGCTCGGAGACTTCGCATGGGGACACCACGCCTTTCGAGGGGACGAGAGAGCGCTCTCACGAAAGTTTCACGCTTGTTACACGACGTGTCAACATGGACGAATGCCAATGCTTAGCGGCACGTCCCCACGGGTACTTGGCGGCCCATGGACACCGCCACCGAGGGGACCTCGCTTCCCGCGGACATCGCCGCCGAGGCCGAGCGCCACGATCTGCTGACTCTCGGCATCGAAGAGGAGTACCTGCTCGTCGACGCGGCCGAGCCACGCGCCGTCGAGGCGGTCGAGGACGTCTTCGCCGCGCTGCCCGAGGGCATCCGGGACGGCGTTCAGCACGAGTACTACCGCAGCCAGATCGAGGTGGCCAGCCCGCCCCGGCTGGACCTCGCCGACCTGCGCGCGGAGATGACCCGGCTGCGGTCCGGCGTCGCGGCGGCCGCCGAGCGTGCCGGCGCCCGCCTGGTCGCGGTCGGCACCGGCCCGGCCGCCGGACCCAACCTGCGGATCGTGGACAAACCCCGGTACCACCGGATGCGGGACCGCTTCGGCGACCTCTCCCCCGGTCAGGGCATGTGCGGCATGCACGTGCACGTGAGCATCCCGGACCCGGAGACCGGCGTCAAAGTCCTCAACCACCTGCGGCCGTGGCTCCCCGTGCTGCAGGCCGCCGCGGCCAACTCCCCGCTCTTCGCCGGGCGCGACACCGGGTACGCCAGCTGGCGCTCGATGTTGTGGGAACGCTGGCCCACCGTCGGCCCGGCGCCCTACCTGCGCTCGCACGAGCACTACCTGACGCTCATCTCCGACCTCGAGGCGAGCGGCGCGATGCTCGACGAGGGGATGCTCTACTGGTACGCCCGGCTCTCCGCGAACTACCCCACCGTCGAGATCCGGCTGGGTGACGTGACCCCGACGCTCGACGACGCGATGCTGCTCACCGCGCTCACCCGGGCCCTGGTCGCGACACTGCTCCGCGAGGTGCGCGACGGGATCGAGGCCCCGGACGTGGAACATCCGCTGCTGATGGCCGCGCACTGGCGGGCCGCGCACGACGGCCTGGAGGGCCTCAACATCGACATGGCGACGCGGGAGCCCCGGCCGGCCTGGCGCCTGATGCGGCAGCTCTTCGACTACGTGCGCCCGGAGCTGGAACGGCACGGCGACCTGGAGACCGCGACGGTCCTGATGGGACGGTTGCGGGCCGCCGGGACGGGCGCGGCACGGCAGCGCGCCATGCTGGCCCGGGGCGCCTCGGTCGCGGACGTGGTGGACGAGCTCGCTCGCCTCACGAAAGCGACAGAAGCGGACCGATAAGGATCACACCCCTATCGGTACGGATATTGCTGAGCGTAGTGACGCACGGTGACCTGGGGAAATCACGGTGCGTGCTGACGGGATGACCGATTCGGTATCGCGTTCGATCATGCAGCACGGTAGGCATGACGGATGTTTCCGCACAACCCGCGCCCAGCAGCACCGACGTCGGGTGTGGACGGCGCGAAGGGCGGGCGGCACCGCAGGACGGAGACGCCCGCCGAGAGCGTCCCGGCCGAACCGGACACCACCGGAACGAGCACCGCCGGACCGAGGCCAGCCGGACCGGGCACGGCTGGAACGGGCACGGCTGGAACGGGCACGACCGACACGTCCGGGTCGGCACGGCACCGCGCGGGGGCGTACCCCTCCGCCGGCTCCTCCCGGACCACCCGCGGCAGCAGGCCACGCACCGCCCGGCACGCGCGCCGCACCGCCTCGTCGGCCCCGCAGACCGGCGCACACCGCGCGCCGGGGACGCTGCCCGTCGAGGAGTGGATGACCGCCGCGCGGAACCGGCCGGCGCTGCTGCTCGGCACCCTTGTCGTCGCGGGCGTGCTGCTCGCCTCCGTGCCGACGATCCCGCAGCAGGACGGCGGGCCGACGAGCGTGATGAACGCCGCGGCCCAGGCCGTCGCGTCCCGGGTGACCAGCCCCAAGGTGACGAAGACCCCGGTGGCCGCCGAGGACCCGTGGACCGAGCCCGCCGCCGAACCCGAGGTGACGCGGGCCGCCGCGCCACAGCGCCCCGCGGCGACGCCCACCCGGGCCCAGCCGACGGCCGAGGTGCAGCAGGCCGGCCGGAAAGCGCCGCGCGGCGACGGCCCGGCCAACTCGCTGGTGACCACCGGATCCCGCACGGTCACCCTCAGCTTCGACGACGGTCCCGACCCGAACGAGACGCCGAAGATCCTCGACATCCTGGCGAAATACCAGGTGAAGGCGGTCTTCTGCCTGGTCGGCTCGCAGGCGCAGAAACACCCCGACCTGGTCCGGAAGATCACCGAGGCCGGGCACGTGCTCTGCAACCACACCTGGGACCACGATCTGAAGATCGGCAAGAAGAAGCCGGAGCAGATCCGCCACGACCTGGACCGGACCAACGCGGCGATCCGGGCCGCCGTTCCCGGCGCGCCGATCCCCTACTTCCGGGCGCCCGGCGGCAACTTCACCGTCCGGCTGGTCGACGTGGCGTACTCGGGCGGCATGACCTCGCTCTACTGGGACGTCGACCCGCGCGACTGGTACCACCCGGCCGGCGAGTCCGACGCGGACCACGTGAAGCGGGTGGTGGCCGAGGTCAGGAAGAATACCCGGCCGGGATCGATCATCCTGTCGCACGACTTCAACCAGCCGGCCACGACCACCGCATACCAGCAGCTGATGCCGTGGCTGACCAGCAACTTCACGGTTGGCCTGCCGGGCTCCGCGCCGGCGCCGGCCAGCTCCGCGCCGGTTCCGCCCTCGGCGCCCGCGACAACGGCCCCGACGCCCTCGGCGCCGGCCACCACCCCGGCGTCGCCCAGCCCGTCGCCGGCCGTCTCGGAGTCACCGGCGGCGCCCGAGGACGTGGCAGCCGCCGGTGTCACCCCGTCAGCGACGACCCCGGCAGGCTGACCGAGCCTCGTCAGCGACTCCCCCGGCGGACCGATCTCGCCGGGGGCGCGCTGACGGCCGGCTGGCACGTCGGGCACCAGTAGAGATTGCGGCCGGCCAGCGGCCCGCGGGCCACCTCGGTCCCGCAGACCAGGCACGGCTGGCCGGGACGGCGGTAGACGTACACCTCACCGCCGTGCCGGTCGACGCGCGGCGCCCGCCGCATCGCCTCCGGGGTGTGCTCGGTGTGGACGGTGTCGATCCGGCCGCGCGCCACGCCCTCCTTCATCAGCGCCCGCAGGTCGTCCCAGATCGCGGTCCAGCGCGTCTCGTCGATCGCGATGCCCGGCGTCTCCGGCGACAGCCCGGCTCGGAACAGCACCTCGTTGGCGTAGATCAGCCCGCAGCCGGCCACGACGGACTGGTCGAGCAGCAGCGCGAAGAGCGGCTTGGTGCTGCTCCGGACTCTGGTGAACGCCCGGGCCGGGTCCGCGTCGTCACGCAGCGGGTCGGCGCCGAGCCGGGCCTTCAGCAGGTCCACGGCGCCCGGGTCGAGGACCTCGCAGGCGGTCGGGCCACGCAGCTCCAGCCAGTGACCGGAACCGGTCATCCGCAGCCGGACCTGGCCGATCGGCTCCGGCGCGGGCAGCTCACCGTCGGCGAACTTGCCGTAGAGGCCGAGATGGACGTGGACGGTCCGATCGTCCTCGTAGTGGTGCAGCAGATGCTTGCCGTACGCCTCGGTGTCGCGCAGCACCCGCCCGTCGACAAGCGCGGCGCCGGCCGCGAACCGGCCCTGCGGGCTGCTCACCCCGACCGGCTGCCCGGCGAAGAGCTCGCGGTGACGTGTGGCGAGGCGGTGAATGGTATGTCCCTCCGGCACGCGACCAAGGTATCCGCCGCGCGGCACGGCACCGATTCGGCGTGATGATTGCCACCGCGGTCCGGTTCTGCCGACAGCGGATTCGCCCTGAGGGGAATCAGTGGCCGTCACGCCACGCCTGGGAGAAGGTGTGAATCGAGAACAGCGATGCGAGAAGGTGGGCTCATGAGCATTGACACGACCATGCGCGGCGGCGGCGCGTCCTTCGACGACCAGGTGTTCGAGCGGCTGCTCCGGGAGCGGATCATCTTCCTCGGCAGCGAGGTCAACGACGAGGTGACCAACCGGATCTGTGCGCAGATGCTGCTGCTGGCGTCCGAGGACTCCGAGCGCGACATCACGCTGTACATCAACTCGCCCGGCGGCTCGATCAGCGCCGGCATGGCGGTGTACGACACGATGCAGTACATCAAGAACGACGTCGCGACCGTCGCGATGGGCATGGCGGCCTCGATGGGCCAGTTCCTGCTCACCGCCGGGACGGCCGGCAAGCGGTTCGCGCTGCCGCACGCCCGGGTGATGATGCACCAGCTCTCCGGCGGCATCGGAGGCACCGCCGCGGACATCGCCATCCAGGCCGAGAGCATGCTGCACATCAAGCAGGTGATGAACGAGCGGATCGCCTTCCACAGCGGGCACACCCCGGAGGAGATCGAGCGCGACTCGGACCGGGACCGCTGGTTCACCGCGCCGCAGGCGAAGGAGTACGGCCTCGTCGACCACGTGATCACCACGACGGCCGACGTGCACACCGCCGCCTCGATCGGCTGATCCTCAGCAGCGAAGAAGGGCACGTGGAGTGACATCCACGTGCCCTTCGTGTCGTTTCCGGAAGGGCGGGGTATAGAGACCGTCATCACTGATGAAAATTGCTCGGAGGTGCTGACGTGAGGATTCCTTCCTTCCCCCGCCAGGCCTCGGCCGATAGCACGGTCGAGGACCGGCCCACTACGACCACAACGCAGCGTGACGACCGGCTGCCGCACCGCTCCCCGGTCGCGCCGCGGACCAGCACCGTCACCCCGCCCCGGGACGAGACCACCACGACCATTCCGGCCGTCCGCACCGAGCCGGCCCGCACCGAGCCGGCCCGCACTGAGCCGGCCCGCACCGAGCCGACCCGGACCGAGCGGCCCCGCACCGAGTCCGAGCGGGCCGCGGCGGTGACCGAGGAGCGCCCGCCGGCCGGCCGCGCCGCGGTCGACGCCCAGCCGGTCCAGGACCGTAAGCCGCGCGCCAGCCTGATGGCCACCGCCGGTCTGATCCTCGGTGTGGCGGGCGCGCTGCTGGTGCTCTCCGGCCCGCTGATGGGTTACGGCATCGGCGTGGCCGCGCTCGGTCTGCTGCTGTCGCTCGGCGGCCTGCTCGCCACCCGCAAGCGGCACGTCGCCGGCAAGACCGACGCGCTGCTCGGCCTGCTGCTCTCGCTCGGCGCGATCGTGATCGGCGTGCTGGCCCTGACCGGCTCGCTGAGCTGGCTCGGCACCGACATGCAGCCGGTCAGCGATCTCCGGCAGTGGCTTGACGCACAGTTTGAGAATCGATTCTGACGGGTACCTGACATCCAGCGCCGGTGATGCACCGGCGGTCCTCCTCGGAACCGGGACGGCTCACCCCGTTCCCGCCCCGAAAGGCTCCGGCGGTTCGCCGGAGACACCGCAATGCTCTGAGGGACCGGCGGTTCGCCGGTCCCTCAAGCGTGTGCGCAACGAATCGCCACAGTCCCCCGTGATCACGCAACGTTCCGCCGCTCCACGCATGGTTGATCCAGGGTTGTCGTCGGTCGATGCCGCATAGCGTCTTCTTCCATGACGTCCTCCGCCACGCCGCGCCGTTATCTCATGTGCCGGCCCACGCACTTCGCCGTCACCTACCGGATCAACCCGTGGATGGACCCGGCGGCGCCGTACGACAACGCGCTGGCCGTCAGCCAGTGGGAGAACCTCCGGCAGACCTTCCTCGACCTCGGCCACACGGTCGAGCTGATCGACCCGCTGCCCGGGCTGCCCGACATGGTGTTCGCCGCGAACGGCGGCACCGTGGTCGACGGCCGGGTCCTGGGCGTCCAGTTCCGCGACGCCGAGCGGGCCGACGAGGCCCCCGCGTACGCGTCCTGGTTCCGGGACCGCGGCTTCGAGGTGCACGAGCCGAAGCACACCAACGAGGGCGAGGGCGACATCCTGCTCGCCGGGGACGTGCTGCTGGCCGGCACCGGGTTCCGCACCGCGCACGCGTCGCACGCGGAGACCCAGGAGGTGCTGCGCCGGCCGGTGATCACGCTGCAGCTGGTCGACCCGGCGTACTACCACCTCGACACGGCGCTCTGCGTGCTGGACGAGACGAACATCGCGTACCTGCCACAGGCCTTCTCGCCGGGATCGCAGGCGGTGCTGCGGCAGCTGTTCCCGCACGCGATCGTCGCGACGCCGCAGGACGCGGCGGTGCTCGGCCTGAACGCGGTCAGCGACGGCCGTACCGTGGTCCTGCCGGTGCAGGCCACGGACCTCACGGCTTCCCTGGCGGAAGCCGGTTACCAGACCATCGGGGTCGACCTGTCCGAGCTGCGCAAAGCCGGCGGCGGCCCGAAGTGCTGCACGCTGGAGGTGCGCTCGTGACCACCGTCGATCTTCGTACGCCGGATGCGCTGGCCGAGGCCGAGCGCTGGACGGCACACAACTACCACCCGCTGCCGGTCGTGGTCGCCGAGGCGGAGGGCGCCTGGGTGACCGACGTCGACGGCCGCCGCTACCTCGACTTCCTGGCCGGTTACTCGGCGCTCAACTTCGGGCACCGGCACCCCGGCCTGATCGCCGCGGCGCACGCCCAGCTGGACCGGGTGACGCTGACCAGCCGCGCGTTCGTGCACGACCAGTTCGGCGCGTTCTGCCGGGGGCTGGCCGAGCTCTGCGGCAAGGACCTGGTGCTGCCGATGAACACCGGCGCCGAGGCCGTCGAGACCGCGATCAAGGTGGCCCGCAAATGGGGGTACCGGGTCAAGGGCGTCGCCGACGAGCGTGCCGAGATCATCGTGGCGTCCGGCAACTTCCACGGGCGCACCACCACGATCGTCAGCTTCTCCACCGACCCGGAGGCACGAGCGGACTTCGGGCCGTACACACCGGGTTTCGTCGTCGTCCCCTATGGCGACCTGGAGGCCGTCCGGAAGGCGATCACCCCGAACACGGTGGCCGTGCTGATGGAGCCGATTCAGGGCGAGGCGGGTGTGCTCGTACCCCCGGCGGGGTTCTTCGCGGGTCTGCGTGAGCTCTGCACCGAGCGCAACGTGCTGATGATCGCCGACGAGATCCAGTCCGGTCTTGGCCGCACCGGCCGCACCTTCGCGATCGAGCACGAGGGCGTCGTCCCGGACATGTACGTGCTGGGCAAGGCGCTCGGCGGCGGGATCGTGCCGGTCTCCGCGGTCGCCGCCGACCGGTCCGTGCTGGGCGTGCTGCGGCCCGGCGAGCACGGCTCCACGTTCGGCGGCAATCCGCTGGCCTGCGCGGTCGGCGCCGAAGTGGTCCGGCTGCTCGCCACCGGTGAATTCCAGGAGCGCTCCGAGCGGCTCGGCGCCCGGCTGCACGCGGGTCTGCGGGACCTGATCGGCAAGGGCCTGGTGGCGGTACGCGGACGCGGGCTCTGGGCCGGTGTCGACATCGACCCGCTGCTGATGACCGGCCGCCAGGCGTGCGAGCGGCTCGCCGAGCGGGGTGTCCTCGCGAAGGACACCCACGGCTCGACGATCCGCCTCGCACCGCCGCTCGTGGTCACCGAGAAGGACCTGGACCACGCGCTGACGCAGCTGGCCGAGATCCTGAAGAACTAGGGCCCGACCGGGCCCTAGCGGCCGACCGGGCGGAACGCCATCGTCGGCGCCTCGCCCATCACCGACTCCGGCTGCACCACGCCACCGCTCGCCCACAGCTTCGAGCGGCCGAGGTGCACCCCTGCGTAGAGCTCCACGACGTCCTCGGGACCGAGGATCCGGCTCTCCTGGCGTTTCAGGGAGAGCCGGGCGTCGTCGTCGGACGAGCCGCCCGGGCGGATGCCGGAGCCGTTCGTGCTGACGTCCTGCACCGTCACCTCGTCGCCGCGCAGGCTGAGCCGGACGTGCCCCCGGCTGATCCATTTCCGGGCGTCGTCGCTGAGCCACTGGCCGAGCATGACGCCGTCGCCGCCCTCGGGCGCCCGGCCGACCACGACCGGCTTGTCCTCGGAGACCACGAAACGCTGGCGGATCACCCCGTCGATGCGTACCGAGAAGACCTCGGTGCCCGGCCGCGCGCCGGCGTCCCGCAGCCGCTCACCGTGCCGCGGGCAGGTCGGCACTCCGGCCCGTAGCGCGGGCGGCGGCTGGGAGACCGGGCTGGTGTAGGTCCGCATGTCGGAGAAGAAGCTGTCCGAGTCGCCGCCGCTGCCGTAACTGGTGCAGTTCGGCGCCGGGCAGCTCCAGATCCGGGCGAGCAGGCGCTCGCCGAGCGGGGAGCGCGGCACCGGAGGCGCCACCTCGCCCCGGCCCACCCGCGGGACGAGCGTCGGCCCACCCTGGTTCGACACCAGGGCGAGAAGGCGGCCGGGATCGGCCACCCAGGGCCGGCGGTCGCGGAAGCGGTCCTCCCGGTCCCGGGTGAGCACCGGCAGGCCGAGCATCTCGGCCACTTCGAGCACCCGGTCGTCGAGCTGCGGAACGACCTCGATCTTGCCGTCGTCGGCCCAGCGGCGGACGACCATCCGCTCGTTCGACGTGAGGTCGGTGTCCGAGATGAGGCCGCGCGGGGCGACCGCGTAGACCGGCACGTTCTCCTCGGCGACGTAGCGGCCGAGCGCATCGACCAGCAGCCCGAGGCGGACCAGGCTGGCCGGGCGACCACCGTCGAGATCCGCGTAGCGGACGACCTCCGACAGATCGACCACGGCCCGGGCGAGTGCCGGGTCAGTGGTTAGCCGGACCTCGATGGCGTCGAGGACCTTGCTGACCTCGAATCTCACGAGTCCTCCCCATGGGTAACGCGTACCGGCCCATCATGCCCGCCACATGATCCGGCGAGAAATCCGGGCGTCCGCGAGGCCGGACTTGTCCGTTTGCGAAGTCACTCGCCCGGGAATCCCCTGATCGACCGGCGTCACATTCCAGGAGGGACACATAATGCGGAAAATCGCCATTTATACGGCGACCGCCACGCTCGCCCTGACGGGTTGCGCCAACGCCGACACCGCATCACCCGGCCCGTCCCGATCGCCAGTGGAGAACCCGAGCGTCGTCGCGACAGCCGACCCCGCCGCGACCGCCGCCCTGGGCAAGGCCACCGCCGCGCTCGGCACGACCAGCTACACCATGACGGTCACGGCCGGGAGCGGCTTCACGATGATCGCGCTGCTCGACCCGCCGGGCGGCAAGGGCACCGCCGAGCTGACCGCCAGCGGGCCGAACACCGAGATCACCGTCAAGTCCCTGCTGATCGGGCAGGACCTGTGGGCGCAGATACCCACCATCACCAAGGACGGCACCTGGACCCACCTCGACATGAGCCGGCTGCCCGAGGGCGCCAACGTCGGCCTGCGGCCCGGCCGGATCGACCCGGTGGACAGCGCGAACCTGCTCGCCTCGACCACCGACGTGCGGTCCACCGGCGGCAACTCGTACTCCGGCACGGTCGACCTGACCAAGGCGGCCGGCATCGCCGGCCTGGACCGGGTCACCATCGACGGGTACGGCTCGGCGGCGCAGCGCGTGCCGTTCGTCGCCGCCCTCGACGAGCAGGGCCGGCTCGCCACGCTCACGCTGCAGCTGCCCGCCGTGAACGGCACCACGATCGCCCCGGTCGAGGTCCGGTACACCGAATACGGCCGGACGGTGGACGCCGAGCAGCCGCAGGCCGCGACAGTGGTCGAGGCCCCGGAGAACGTCTACCGAGCCCTGGGCGGCTGAACCCGGGACGGCTGGAGTCGCGGGAGCGGGAAGTCCGGCGGCTGGTTGGCGTCGATCCACTCGTCGATCCGGGCCCACCAGTCGTAGAGCCAGTCGACCCGCTCCTGCTCGCCGGCCGGCACCTCCTCCGGCGGCACGCTCCAGAACTTCATCACCAGACGCTTGTCCATCGGCAGCTCGCGCCAGACGTCGGACACCGTGACCATCCGGTCCAGGCCGGTGTGCGCCACGAAAATCACTCCGGCGTCCGGCGCGGCGTCGATCGCCGCGAACAGGCCGCCCGGTTTCGGCGGCAGCAGGTTGTTCAGGTGCTTGGCCCGCTCGGCCATCTCGTCCAGCCCGCTGGCCCGGAGCCGGGCGATCGCCTTCTTCTTGCGGCCGGGCGTGAAGTTGCCGCCCTCCGGGAAGATCACGAAGGCGTCGTTGTGGTCCAGGCCGGTGGCGAGCGCGCCGATCTGCTCCTCCAGCGTCGCCGTCCCGGTGCGGCCGGGCGAGATGAACCGGTTGGGCAGGCGGTTGAGCAGCACGTCCACCGCCGGATCCCACTGCAGGGCCGCTTTCAGCACGATCCGCGGCTCCCGGGCGAACCAGTTGACCAGCGCGTGGATCAGCGTGAACGAGTCGCCCGGACCGGCGTGCCGGCTCACCACGATCTCCGGGCGGCCGGGGATCGCGGTGTCCGGATCGGTGCCGACCACGTCGATCGTCAGGTGCAGCGACCACCGGGCGAACCAGAACAGGATCCGCAGGAACCATCCGGTCATCACGTAATGGGCCCGCTGGAAGAACGCGTTACGGATCTGCCAGCCGAACCCCGAGGCCACCCAGGTCACCGCGAGGGCGACGAGCGCCACCGCGTCCCAGACCAGGTAGACGACGAGCAGGAAGACCAGCCGGGGCACCCGCAGCCGGCCGGGCACGAACGGCGACGCGGCCAGGGCGATCAGCAGCCAGACCGGCAGCGTGGTGACAAGCGTCGTGGCGAGCAGCACGACGAGCGGGGCGAGCACGACACGGCGTACCCAGATCGGCGGCAGGCCCATCACTGCTCCGGCAGCGGGTTCACGTTGGCCGACAGGTACCGGCGGGACGCCGTGTAAGCACGGCTGATCCGGCGGCCGACAGCGGCCATGTCCCGGTACGCCCACGGGGAATCGTCGCGAGCCTCGCCGCCACCGCTGGGAAGAACGTGCACCCGGACATCGTCGGGCAGCGACGCAAGCTCCCGCGCGAACCGGTGCCGCCGGGCGATCTCGAACGCCACCTGCGCCACCTCCCACGGCCGTTTCGGAACGCTGAGCTGCCGCTCCACCCGCCCCACCTGGAGCACGAAGATCAGTTTCGCGCCGACCCGGACCGCCTCGCCGATCGGGATCGAGTTCACGATGCCGCCGTCCACATAGTGCTCGCCATCGATCTCGGCGGGTGGCAGCAGACCGGGCACGGCCGAGGAGGCGAGCACCGCGTCGACGAGCGGTCCACTGTCGAACCAGTGCTCGGCGGCCCGCTCGATGCTCGCCGCGCAACACCGGAACGGGATCTTCAGGTCACCGAACGCGGTGCCCTCGCCGAGCTCGCTCTCCAGCAACCGCCGCAGCGGGCGCGGCGAGTGCAGATGGGTGCGGGCCGCGAACCGGCGCATCTGGCGGCCGAGCGAGTCGCCGTACACCGCCGCCGCCTCCGGTGAGGTCCAGAGCCGCAGCAGACGATCGGTCACCGCCTCGGACGGATCAGCGGCGACGAGCGCGCCGTTGACCGCGCCGATCGACGTGCCGACCACCACGTCCGGCCGGAACCCGGCCCGGAACAGTGCGCGCAGCATCCCGACCTCGACGGCGCCGAGCACGCCACCGCCACCGAGCACGAACGCCACCGGACCGTTGACCATGGTCCCATCTTGCCTTGACGCCGGTGTGAAGGCATAACGTCGGGCGCATGCTGATCGGAGAGCTCGCCGAGCGGGCCGGCACCAGCCCGCGCACGCTGCGCTACTACGAGGAGCAGGGGCTCGTGCGGCCCCGGCGCGACGCGAACGGCTACCGGCAGTACGACGACGCCGAACTCCGCGTGGTGCACGAGATCCGCACGCTGCTGGCCGACGGCTTCGGGCTCGACGACATCAAGCCGTTCGTCGACTGCCTGCGCGCCGGCAACGAGGCCGGCCACGTCTGTCCCGACGCGGTCGCCGTGCTGCGCCGCCGTCTGGCCGAGGTGGACGGATACCTCACCCAGCTCACCGACGTCCGGCAACGCCTGCACGACCAGCTGAACCAAGCGATCGAACACCGGGAGATCCGATGCCTGATGAATCCCTGCTGACCGCCACTGATCAGAACTTCGCGGAGCTCGTACTGGCCTCCCCGATCCCGGTCATCGTCGACTTCTGGGCCGAGTGGTGCCCTCCGTGCGGCCCGCTGACCCGGGTCCTGAGCGAGCTGGCCGACGAATTCGCGGGTCAGGTCCGCATTGTCACGCTTGATGTGGACGCCAACCCGGCGAGCACCCGGGACTATCGCGTGCACTCCATGCCCACCCTGCTCTTCTTCATCGAGGGCGTCCTGACGAACACTCTCGTGGGCGCCCGTCCGAAATCGATCCTCCGAAAGGCGATCACCACGACCGCGTCGCCCTACACCAACGCAGGCTGAACCCCTCCCCCGGTACGGGCCGAACCTCCCCAACCGCACCAATCCGTCCCGCCCCATCCGGGCGACTGACGCCCCTCCCGCCGGCTCACTCCGCCGCCGGCACCGGCGTCCCCGCACGGCCCGGCACCGCCGCCGGCACCGGCGTCCCCGCACGGCCCGGCACCGCCGCCGGCACCGGCGTCCCCGCACGGCCCGGCACCCGCTCCCGCCACGACCCAGCACCGATCATCCGGCGCGCCCCAGCCCGAGCCGTAGCCCAGACACCCCAGCCGGCCGCATGACCTGCGTCAACTACGGCTCGCCAGGCCCGGCCGTAGCCCACACACCCCCGCAAGCCACGCAACCTGCGTCAGCTACGGCTCACCGGACCCAGCCGTAGCTGAGCGCGGTGATCAAGGCCTGATTTGCTGCACCAGCTACGGCTCGCCCCGGCCAGCCGTCGGTCACGCATGTCAGACCGCGTTATGACCTGCCTCGGCTACGGCTCACCGGCTTCGACCGCCCCTGACGGACGGATTCGTCGGAACCGCCCCCGTTGAGGAGCGCCGCGCTCGGACGGGGCTCGCACGGCCGAGCGCCTCCGCATCGTGGGCGCCGGCGGGAATGCCGGGCATCGGCGGCCTTGCCTGGCACCGGTAGCGAAAGTCGCCGGACGGCCCGGACCACCGCTGGTGGCCGCGCGGACTCCCGGGGACGGGATCGGTGCGGTTGGGGAGGTGTGGCGCGTACCCCGGCGGGGTTCGTCAATCGAGCTCGGGCATCGCGACCGGCTGGGGGCGCGGGCGGCAGGTGCCGCACTGGACCGCGTCCTCGACCACCAGCGCCTCGGCCCGGTCGCGGAGCACCGAGCGGCTGATCTCCAGGAGGTACGGGCCGAAGCGGGCGTGCTCCGCGCACACCGCCCGTCCGCAGAACCGGCACGTGGCGCGTGCCCCCTCGGCGCAGAACCAGCAGAGCATCGGTGGTTCCTCCTTCGTCCGCGCCGGGGCGGGGAATGTCAGCCGGCGGAGGTTTCGGTGGTGGGTTCGGCCGAAGTGGGGTCGTCGGTCGGGTCCTCGGTGGGGTCGTCCGTGGGGTCGTCGGTCGGGTCGTCGGTGGGGTCGTCCGTCGGGTCGTCGGTCGTCGGGGCGGTGCTCGGGGCGGTGGCGCTGGAACGGCTCGGCGTGGGGCGGGCCGACGGGGGCCGGGACGTGGCGGACGGGCGGCTGGTGGCCGTCGTCGCGGCGCGGCTGGGTGTGCGGCTCGTCGTGGTGCGGTCCGGCGCCGGGGTGGTCGAGGTGACCTCCGGGGAACCGGTCTCCGACGGGGTCACGCTCGGCTCCGGCGGGAACGTGCCCTCCTCTGTCGGCTCGTCGCTCGGACCGGCCGCCGGCGGCGTGACCACCACACCGTCGCCGCAGGTCAGGCTCTCGCCGGAAGCCGGGCTCGCGGCGCCGCCGACGGTCACCGTCCCCTTCGCGACGGTGACCGCGACCGGGTCCGCCGCGAACCAGGAGCGGCCGTCGTTCACCACGTCGCCCTGGGTGCGCAGCACGGTCAGCGCGAGCGGCCGGTACGCCCCGCTCGTGCTCGCCGTGTCGGCCAGCACCCGGCCGCTGCCGAGGGCCAGCCGGCCGGACGGCGACGACGTCCGGCCGCGCGCCACCTCGGCGCGGTCCAGCTGGGTGGACGAACCGGCGCAGAGCACCACCGTCGCGCCGCCCGGGAACGTCAGCGTCGCCCGCCCGGCCTCCGGCACCCTGATCTGCGCACCGGCCTCGATGTAGCGGCGGCCGCCCGCCTGCACCATGGTCCGGTCCGTGAGGGTCTGGCCGCGTTCCACGGTGAGCAGCACCCGCTCGGCCGGCATCTCCGCCCAGGCCGGGCCCGGTTTGACGTTGAGCGCCACACTGACCAGGACGAACACCAGCAGGACACTGGCGAAGGCCCACATCCGCCGCTCGAAGTGACGGTCCACGTCGTACTCGGTGGGCGGTGGCGGCGGGCCGGGCGGGACGGCAAGCGGCGGATGGCCGGCGCCGGGGCGGACCGCGACAGGCGCGCTCGGCCGCAGCGACGGCATCGGGACGCCGGGGCCGTGCACGCCGACCAGGGGCGGCAGGTCCGAGGCGTCCGGCATGATCCAGAGCCGGACCGGGGTACGGGTCTGCGCGACCGCACCGGGACTGCCGTCGCCGACCGGCCCGACCAGTGTGCCGCGCCGCAGCTCGGTGCCGTCCGGCATGGCGATCACGCCGGACTCGACCACCACGGCATGGGTGGGTCCGGGCAGGATCACCGGCACGCCGGGTTCCAGGTCCGCCGGGTACGCCGCGGTGATCAGCGCGAGACGCTGGTCGTCCTCGAGCGCGGCGAGCGCCGGGGTGTCGGCGAAGAGCGCTTCCGCCTCCTCGCGCTCCATCGGCGGCGGGCCGGGCATCGGGCCGACCACGGCGGCGACGGCATCGGCCGGGGCCACGAGCAGCGTCGCGCCGGCGGCGGCGAACCAGTCCAGCTGCGCGGCGCGGCCGGTGAGCGCGCCGGCCAGGCCGACCACCCCGCCCGGACCGGCGTGGTGCCGGATCGTGCCGCCCGGATCGCCGGGGCGGCGGCCGTGCAGCGCGCCGTCGGCGACCACCAGGACGGTGGCCGGGAGCTCGCCGGAACGGACCAGCTGACGACCGGTCCGCGGGTGCTGCCAGCGGGCGTGCGCGGCCAGCTCGTGCAGCGCCGGCTCGGGCAGGCCGCCCAGCTCCGAGGCGTGCAGCGCGGCCAGGCGGCGCGGCAGGTCGGCGTCCCGGTCCCGTTCGGCGGCCCGCTGCCGGGCGAGACGCCCGGCAGCGGCGAGGCGGCCGAGCAGGGCGTAGAGCATCGGGGCGGCCAGGCCCAGCACGATCGCGATCAGCAGCAGGCGGGCGAGAACGCCCTCGTGCCAGAGACCGACGGCCAGGCCACGCACCCGGTCGGTCCAGAGCCGGCCGCCGAGGCCCGCCGCGACGGCCAGCCAGAGCAGGCCGAGCAGGGCGTAGAGCGCGACGAGCCGGCCCTCCCGGTCCAGCGCCGACCATCGGGGGCCGCGCAGCCGCAGCCGGCCGGAGAGCCAGGTCAGGGCGCGGGCCCGCAGGTCGGGGATCTCCAGCCAGTCCATCAGCAGGTAATGACCGTCGAGCGGCAGCAGCGGGCTCAGATTGAAGAACGTGTGCAGGTAGAAGAGGAACGCCAGCTTGAACGCCACGCCACCGGTCGCTGGCACGGCGAGGCCGATCACCTGGGCCAGGCCGGCCAGGCCGAGCGCGGCGGCCGGACCCGCGGCGGTGACGGCGATCCGGGCACGGCGGCCCGCCATCCAGACGTCGCTGGTGTCGACGAAGACCGAGGGGATGCCGAACTTGAGCATCAGGCCGGCGGCCGGGACCTCGCGCCCGACCCGTTTCGCGGCGAGCGCGTGACCGCACTCCTGAGCCGCGAGCACCAGCACGTTGAGTAACACCAGGACGACAGCGCCGAGGAGGTAGGAGTCACCCACCAGAAAGAGTGACAGGCTGCCGCGCTGCCAGGTGGCCGCGAACAGCCCCACCCCGGCGACCGCGAAGGCCACGCCGATCCAGAACGCCACCCGGGTGAAGAGCAGCCGTCCCGCGCGCTGATAGGCCGCGCCGACCAGGCCGTCGACGTCGGCGGAGAGGATCCGGCGCCCCCGCGCGGCGGCGGCGAGCGACCCGCCGAGGAGTTTCGGCAGGGGTTCCCGGCGCATCTCGCGCAGCGGCCGGAACGCGTCCACCGGAAGCTCTTCCAGCATCCGGTTGGCGGCCAGGTCGGCGACCACCCGGCGGACCTGGTCGGGGGCGAGCCGCCCGGCGATCCGGGCGAACTCCGCGACCAGCCGGGCGACCGTGGACGAGCCGTCCATCATCAGGGCGAGCTGGTACTCCTCCGGGCCCAGCCGAAGGTACGACGCCCGTCCGCCCTCCTCCGGCGAGCGGAGCATGACGTAACGCCCGCCGCGCACCGTGGCCCGATGCCGGACCTCGATGCCGGCGCGCAGCACCGGGCGGGCCCCGGACGGGTCCAGCCGGTCGGCGACCCTGTGCCAGACCCCGGCGTCGGCCGGCCCGGACGGCACCCCGGGTGCTCGCCCGGCCAGGGCTTCCCAGACGTTGGTCCGGGGTTCGACGTAGGTCAACTCGCGGGGCCTCTCACTCCAGACGACGCCCAAAGGGCGAATGGAGATTAGGCGGTCGCCTGGGCAAACGCGAGTCCCCGGCGGCAAAAGTAGCCCGTTGGTCGCTAAAGGTCCTGAATCGCGGCATAGATAGGAATACGGCGGGTGACGCGCCCACCCCCGGGTCACGTCACCCGCCGTAGCGGGAAAGCTCTGGTTACTGCGCCTCTTGCAGCGTCACCGTGACGGTCTTCTCGCTGCCGTTGCGGGTGAAAGTGATCGACATCTTCTGGCCGACGGTGCCGGCCTGAACCGCTGCCACCAGGTCGTCCGACTCGTCGATCGCCTTGCCGTCGACCTTGGTCACCACGTCGCCCTGCTGCAGGCCGGCCTTGGCGGCCGCGCTGTTCTGCGTGACGCTGCTGACCAGGGCGCCGCCGTTCTCCCCGTCGGTCACGCTGACGCCGAGAGCCGGGTGGCTGACCTTCTTGCCCTGCATCAGCGCGTTCGCCACGTCGACCGCCTTGTTGCTCGGGATCGCGAAGCCGAGACCGATGTTGCCGGAGCTCGACCCGGAGGTGGCGATCGCCGAGTTGATGCCGATGACCTCGCCGTTCGTGTTGACGAGCGCGCCACCGGAGTTGCCCGGGTTGATCGGCGCGTCGGTCTGCAGCAGGCCGGTCATCGTCTGCGTCGCCGACTGCTGCTGTTGCTGCTGGCCGCCGAACGGGCTCTGCGGGGTCTCCTGCTCCTCCTCGCCGCCGGACTGGATGGTGCGGTCCTTGGCGCTGA
This sequence comes from Actinoplanes sp. NPDC023936, assembly GCF_040639325.1. Taxonomy (NCBI): domain Bacteria; kingdom Bacillati; phylum Actinomycetota; class Actinomycetes; order Micromonosporales; family Micromonosporaceae; genus Actinoplanes; species Actinoplanes sp. NPDC023936. Next base: position 93,366 of record NZ_JBEZZR010000009.1, read on the forward strand.
TGATGCCGGCGGTCACCGAGCCCTCCAGGCCGAGCGGGCTGCCCAGGGCCAGGACGGTGTCGCCGACCTGGCTCTGCGAGCTGTCCCCGAACTTGGCCTCTTTGAGGTCGGCGACGCCGGTGGCCTTGACCACGGCCAGGTCGGTGCGCGGGTCGGTGCCGACGACCGTGGCGGTGGCCTTCGTCCCGTCCGCGAAGATGATGTTGACCGACTCGCCCTGCGCGGTCGAGACCACGTGGTTGTTGGTCACGATGTAGCCGTCGGCGCTGAGCACCACGCCGGAGCCCTCGCCGGAGCCGGTGGTGATCGAGACGACGCTGTCCTGGACCGCCGCGGCGATCTCGGCGAGCGACGACCGGTCGACCACGCGGGTGACCGAGGAGTTGCTGGTCTGCGCGCTCGGCGCGGTGCTGCCGTCGTCGAGGGCCAGTGCGGTCGCGGCGCCGACCCCGCCCGCTCCGAGCGCGATCACCACGGCGGCCGCACCGGCCAGGAGGATCTTGCGGCCGCGGCCGGAGCGCCGCTGCTCGCCGCCGGGCTGGGCCCAGACCGGGACGCCCTCGGCGGTCGCGGTGCCGCCGGGCTGCCAGGCCGACGAGTACGCCGCCTGCTGCGCGTAGTCCTGGTAGCCGGGCTGCTGGTAACCGGCGTAGCCGTGCGCCGGGTAACCCTGGTGCTGGTGCCCGTAGGCCGCGTAGGGCTGGCCGGTCACCGGCTCGGGTGAGCCATAGGGCTGCCCGGACGCGGTCTGCGCGTAAGCCGGCTGGGCCGACGCGGGCTGGGCCGAAGCCGGCTGAGCCGACGCGGGCTGGGCCGACGCGGGCTGGACCGAAGCGGGCTGGGCGGCCCACGGGCTCGGCGGCTGGGTGGGCTGCGGCTGGCTGGGCTGCGGCTGGGCAGCCGGAGTGTGGGGTGCCGCGGACTGGTGAGCGGCGGACTGCGCGGCAACCGTCGGCTGCGCGGCGGTCGGCTGCTCAGACTCCACCCGCGCCGCGCTGTTCTCAGCGTCGGCGTCCGCGGGCCGCGGGTCGGTCTCGTTTTCGTTCATGCGCTTAACTCTGCCCCGTCGTACTCGTACCGAACTGTGTTACTCCTGGACGTTTTCTGTGAAGCTTTTGTCCGGATTTATGGTCGGCAAAGTGACGCGGAACGTCGTTCCTTTGCCATCTTCGGACAGAACCTCCACGGAACCTTGGTGCGCGCGTACGATTGCCGCCACGATCGCGAGGCCCAGCCCGGTCCCGGTGGCCTCCCGGGTGGTGTTCCGGGTCCGTGCCTCGTCTGCCCGGTAGAACCGCTCGAAAACCCGTTCCCGCTGTTCCGCTCCGAGCCCCGGCCCGGTGTCCGCCACCTCGACCACAGCGGTGTCACCCTCGCCGGCGTGCAGCCGCAGCGTCACGCTCGCGTCCGCCGGCGTGTGCACCAGCGCGTTGGTCATCAGGTTGCCGATCACCTGGCGCAGCCGGGCGTCGTCCCCGTACGCCACCAGCCGCTCCGGCTCGTCGCGCACCTCCAGGCTGATCTCCCGGTCCGGCGCCGTCGCCTCGGCGGCCTGCACCGCGTCCAGGGCGAGCACCGGCAGCTCCACCGGGGCGAGCGTGAGCGGCCGCTCCCGGTCGAGCCGGGCCAGCAGCAGCAGGTCCTCCACGAGCAGGCCCATCCGGGCCGCTTCGTCCTCGATCCGCCGGACCAGCCGGGCCACCGCGTCCGGGTCGGAGACCGCCCCCTGCCGGTACAGCTCGGCGAACCCGCGGATCGTGGTGAGCGGCGTGCGCAGCTCGTGCGAGGCGTCCGCGACGAACTGCCGCATCTTCTGCTCGGACTCCAGCGCCCGCGCCTCGGAGCCCTTGGCCGCCTCGGCCGCCTCGCGCGCCGACTGCTCGGCCGCGAGGGCGGCCTGCTCGGACTGCGCGCGGGCCTGGAACGCCGCCTCGATCTGGGCGAGCATCGCGTTCAGCGCGCGGGACAGCCGGCCCAGCTCGGTGGTGGGCTCGCCGTCGTTCTCCTCCGGGTCGGGCACCCGGCGGGTCAGGTCGCCGGCGCCGATCGCCGCGGCCGTCCGCTCGATCTGCACGAGGGGGATCAGCGTCTGCCGGACCAGCGCCGCGCCGATCGCGGCGAGCGCCACCAGCACCGCGCCGCCGACCAGGAAGTCGACCCAGACCAGCCAGGCGATCACCGCGTCCACGCCGGACATGCGCTGGCCGACGTAGAGCGCCGAGTCGTTGTCGGTGCGGACCACGAGCATCCGCCAGGTCAGCGTGCCGTCGACCGACCTCGTCGTGTACGGCGTCCCGTCGTGCTTGTTGATCTCGTCGACGCCGGTGAGGATCTCCGGGAGCTGGTTGTCGGTGTAGTCCCCGCCGACCAGGATGCGGGTGCGGCCCACGCCGCTCACCGACGTGGTGGTGGTCAGGTAGTCGGACGGCAGCACGATCCGGATGGTGTCCGAGCCGCCCGCCTTGAGCCGGGCCAGCGCGAACCGCTTGAGCTGGTCGTCCATCCGGCTGATCAGGTAGGTGTTCAGCGCGTACGTGCTCGTCGCGCTGATCAGCGTGAGCGCGGCGAAGACCAGCACGAGCACCGAGGCGACGAGCTTGGTGCGCAGCGAGATCTTGCGCAGGTTGGGGTGCGGCGGGATCGCGCCCCTCACCCGCTCGGCGAGTTTCATGCCCGCGCCTAGACGGCGGGCTTGCGCAGCACGTAACCCACGCCGCGCAGGGTGTGGATCAGTCGCGGCTGCACGTTGTCCACCTTCCGCCGCAGGTACGAGATGTAGGACTCGACGATGTTGTCGTCACCGCGGAAATCGTATTTCCAGACGTGGTCCAGGATCTGCGCCTTGGAGAGCACCCGGTTGGCGTTGAGCATCAGGTAACGCAGCAGCTTGAACTCGGTCGGCGAGAGCTGCACCCGGCTGCCCGCCCGGTAGACCTCGTGGGTCTCCTCGTCCAGCTCCAGGTCGGCGAAGACGAGCCGGGACGGCTGCTCCTCGCCGGCCGTGGTGCGGCGCAGCACCGCCCGGATCCGGGCGGTGAGCTCCTCCAGGCTGAACGGCTTGGTGACGTAGTCGTCGCCGCCGAGCGTGAGCCCACGGATCTTGTCGTCGGTGCCGTCGCGGGCGGTCAGGAAGACCACCGGGGTGCGCTGCCCACCCTCGCGCATCAGACGGATGACCTCGAAACCGTCGAGGTCGGGAAGCATGACGTCGAGCACGACGAGATCAGGCGCGGAGTTGCGCGCGGCGCTGACGGCCGCACTGCCACTGGTCGCGGTGGTGACGTCGAACCCGGCGAAGCGCAGGCTGGCGGAGAGCAGCTCGAGGATGTTCGCATCGTCCTCGACGACGAGCAGTTTCGCCTCGCTCTGCTTGGGCTGGGTCTGGGCGGCCATGGCGCCATTGTTTCTCCACCCGCTGCAGCTCCGCTGCACAGTTGCTGAAAATTATCTGTGAGAGCGAGTCACGCTGCCAGGCGGTAGCCCCTCCCGCCCAGGCTGGCCTGCGCGGCGCGGGCCAGCGCACGCCGTCCGGCGCCGGACTCCGGCCGCAGCGCGGGAGCGGCCACCAGTGTGACGGTCAGCCGGCGGACCCGGGCCACCCGCAGCACCGAACCCCAGAGCGTGTCCGCGCCGACGAACGCCGCCTCGGTCGAGTCGTAGCTGATCGAGATCGGGACCACCGGCGCGCCGGAGTCGATCGCGGCCTGGAAGAGAGCGGGACGAAACGCCCCACTCTCGGTGCCGCAGTACGTCGTACCCTCGGGAAACACCGCGACCGACCGCCCGGCGCGCAGCGCGGCAGCCACCTCGCCCACCGTCTGCGGCAGCGACTTCGGCCGGTTCCGGTCGATGAAGATGGCGCCGCTGCGGCCCGCTGTCGCGCCGATCGCCGGCCACTGCCGCACGTCGTGCTTCGCGACCAGCCGCACCGGGACGGCCGCGTGGAGCGCGACGACGTCCAGCCAGGAGACGTGGTTGGCGACCAGCAGGCTGCCGGGGCGCGGCGCGGGACCGCGCCAGACCAGGCGGACACCGAGGACCGCGAGGATGGCGCGGGGCAGGGCACGCAACGCGCCGCCACGCAGCAGCGCCGCCGGCAGCAGACCCATCAGGAGTACGGCGATCAGCCCGGTCACCCGCAGCGCGGCGGTGACCGGAGTGGACGGCGACGCGTCGCCGGGACGGCAGCCGTCGCCACAGCCCGACGCAGGCTGCCAGTTCATCGCGTCGCGCCCAGGAAGTGCCGGCGGTACCGCGGGTCCAGGCGGTCCATCGAGAAGAGCACGTAGAAGTCGGCGCAGTCGAAGTCGGGGTCGAAGGCCGGCTCGCCGCAGACCCAGCTGCCCAGCCGCAGATATCCGCGGAGCAGCGCCGGAACCGCCACCTTGGGGTCGCCGGTGACGCCCTCGGCCGGGGTCCACGGGCGGCGCGGACGCACCCGCAGCGCCGGTGGCGAGAGGTGCTTCGCGGTGATCCGCGCGCGGACACCGGCGGCCGTCACGCCACCGTCGGTGAGCGGCACCGAGGCACAGCCGCCCAGCCAGCGCAGGTTGTTGAGATGCAGGTAGCGGGCGATGCCGGCCCACATCAGGTTGACCACGGCCCCGGAGCGGTGGTCCGGGTGCACGCAGGAGCGGCCGATCTCGACCAGCTGGTCGCGCAGCGGCCGCAGGGCGCTCAGGTCGAACTCGGCGTCCGCGTACCGGCGGCCGGCCAGCTCGGCGGCGCGGGGCGGGAGCATCCGGTACGTGCCCACCACCTCGCCGGTCGAGTCGTCCCGGACGATCAGGTGGTCGCAGTACGCGTCGAACTCGTCGCTGTCGAGCCCGGCCGACCCGGGCAGTGTGGCGCCGAGCTCGCCGGCGAAGACGTCGTGACGCAGTCGCTGCGCGGCCTCGACGAGGCTCGCGTCGTCCGCGATGAGGAGCGTGTAGCCGCTGGTCCCGGTGGGTGCGGCGGCCGTCATCAGAACTGCCATGAGATCTGTGTAAGGGTGACAGCTGCCGATGGCGTGTCGGCTCAGGTGGCGATGCGTGACCGGTTGATGAACGACGTGTGCGGCGCCGGTCGATAGGGTCGGTGGATGCTGATCCCGGCGCGATACAACGGACCTCCCGGAACCGGCAACGGCGGCTGGTGCGCGGGCGTCTTCGCGCAGGTCACCGGCGTGCGGCCGGCACAGGTGACGCTGCGGGTGCCGCCGCCGCTGGAGGTCGAGCTCGACCTGCGCGACGACGCGATCTGGGCCGGCGGGACGCTCGTCGCCTCGATCGAGCCGGGCACGGTCGGCGCGGGCGTCCCGCCGGTGCCGCACGCCGAGGCGGTGGCCGCCTCGGCGAGCTTTCCCGGCTTCACCCGGCACCCCTTCCCGACCTGTTTCGTCTGCGGCCCGGACCACCCGGACGGCCTGCGGATCTTTCCGGGGGTGCTGCCGGACGGGCGCGCCGCCGCGCCGTGGACGGTTCCGGACGAGGTGACCGAGCCGACCATGTGGGCGGCGCTGGACTGCCCCGGCGGCTGGGCCGTGATCGCGAGCGGCCGGGCATACGTCCTCGGGCGGATCACCGCCGCGATCGACGCCCTGCCGGAGCCCGGGGCGGAGTGCGTCGTGGTCGGCGCCGCCACCGGGATCGCCGGGCGGAAGGCGACCGTGGAATCCGCCGTGCACGGCCCGGACGGGCGCCGGCTGGCCGTCGCACGGGCCACCTGGATCGCCGTCGGCTGAAAACAATTTCTGCGCGACAGGCACGAAAGGGACGGATGCGCTGGTCGAGACGGTGCTCACATCTCGTGGCGCGAAGCAACCCGGCAAGGCGATTGGTCACAGAGTGGACGTCCGGATGGAGGGCGCTCATACACGGCGTAGCCTTGACCGAGAATCCTACCCGTCCCGCGTGACGGAGCAGTCACGTGATGACAAACACGGTGAAAGAGGCGAACGCGGCAGTGTCGACGCAGCAGACTTCGCAGGACAATCCACTCGCGGACTTCGGTCCCAACGAGTGGATCGTCGATGAGATGTACCAGCGATACCTGGCCGACCCGACAAGTGTCGACCCTGCCTGGCACGACTTCTTCGCCGACTACAAGCCGGCGATGGCATCGGGATCGATCGCGACTCCGGACGAGGCCACGGCGGCCAACGCCACCGCGACCGCCGCGAAAGCCGGCACGGACGCGCCCGCCGCGGCCACTGTCGCGCCGCCGAAGCCGGTGACCCCGGCCGCCGCGCCGAAGGCGGAGCCCAAGCCGAAACCCGCCCCGGTCGAGAAGGCAGCGCCGAAGCCGTCGGCCAACGGCGCCCCGACCGGCGAGGCGAAGACCACCCCGCTGCGCGGTGTCGCCTCCAAGATCGTGCAGAACATGTCGGCCTCGCTCGAGGTCCCGACCGCCACCTCGGTGCGCGCGGTCCCGGCGAAGCTCATGGTCGACAACCGCATCGTGATCAACAACCACCTCTCCCGCGGGCGCGGTGGCAAGGTCAGCTTCACCCACCTGATCGGGTGGGCGCTGATCCGCGCGGTCGTGCAGCACCCGGAGATGAACAACTCCTTCGCCGAGATCGACGGCAAGCCCAACCTGGTCCAGCCGCAGCACATCAACCTGGGCATCGCGATCGACCTGGCGAAGAAGGACGGCTCCCGCACGCTGGTCGTGCCGTCCATCAAGAACTGCGAGTCGATGGACTTCCGGCAGTTCTGGCAGGCGTACGAGGACGTGGTCCGGCGCGCCCGCCGCAACGAGCTGACCATGGAGGACTACTCCGGCACCACGATCTCGCTGACCAACCCCGGCGGCATCGGCACCGTCCATTCCATCCCGCGCCTGATGAACGGCCAGAGCGCGATCATCGGCGTCGGCGCGATGGAGTACCCGGCGCCGTACGCCGGGATGAGCGACGACATGCTCACCGAGCTCGGCGTCAGCAAGGTCACCACGCTGACCAGCACCTACGACCACCGGGTCATCCAGGGCGCGCAGTCCGGCGAGTTCCTCAAGGTGATGCACGAGCTGCTGCTCGGCAACCACGGCTTCTACGACGAGATCTTCACGTCGCTGCGGATTCCGTACGAGCCGGTCCGCTGGGTGCGCGACGTGGCCCGGACCTCCGAGGGGCAGATCGACAAGGCCGCCCGGGTGGTCGAGCTGATCCACGCGTACCGGGTGCGCGGTCACCTGATGGCCGACACCGACCCGCTCGAGTTCACCATCCGCAAGCACCCCGACCTGGACGTGCTGCAGCACGGCCTGACCCTGTGGGACCTGGACCGGACGTTCCCGGTCGGCGGCTTCGCCGGCAAGCAGAAGATGAAGCTGCGGGACGTGCTCGGCGTGCTGCGGGACAGCTACTGCCGCCGGGTCGGCATCGAGTACATGCACATCCAGGACCCGGAGGAGCGCCGCTGGGTCCAGGAGCGCATCGAGGTCAAGTACACCAAGCCGGACGCCGAGGAGCAGAAGCACATCCTCCACCGGCTCAACGCCGGCGAGGCGTTCGAGACCTTCCTGCAGACCAAGTACGTCGGCCAGAAGCGATTCTCGCTGGAGGGCGGCGAGTCGCTGATCCCGCTGCTCGACGCGGTCCTGCAGTCGTCGGCCGAGGCCGGTCTCGACGAGATGGTCATCGGCATGGCCCACCGCGGCCGGCTCAACGTGCTGACCAACATCGTCGGCAAGCCGTACGAGAAGATCTTCAACGAGTTCGAGGGTCAGATGGACCCGCGCTCGGCGCACGGCTCCGGTGACGTCAAGTACCACCTCGGCCAGACCGGCAAGTACACGACGCCGGACGGCGAGCACTCCACCACGGTCAGCGTGGTCGCCAACCCGTCGCACCTGGAGGCCGTGGACCCGGTGCTCGAGGGCATCGTCCGGGCCAAGCAGGACCGGCTCGACCTGGGCCTGCACGGCTACACGGTGCTGCCGGTGCTGGTGCACGGCGACGCCGCGTTCGCCGGCCAGGGCGTGGTCGCCGAGACGCTGAACCTGTCCCAGCTGCGCGGTTACCGGACCGGTGGCACGGTGCACGTCATCGTGAACAACCAGGTCGGCTTCACCACCGCCCCGGAGTACAGCCGCTCGTCGATGTACTCGACCGACGTGGCCCGGATGATCCAGGCGCCGATCTTCCACGTGAACGGCGACGACCCCGAGGCCGTGGTCCGGGTCGCGAAGCTGGCCTTCGAGTACCGGCAGACGTTCAACAAGGACGTCGTGATCGACATGATCTGCTACCGCCGCCGCGGTCACAACGAGGGCGACGACCCGTCGATGACCAACCCGCGGATGTACCAGATCATCGACACCAAGCGCAGCGTCCGGAAGCTCTACACCGAGGAGCTGATCGGCCGCGGCGACATCACCGTGCAGGAGGCCGAGGAGCAGCTGCGCGACTACCAGGGCCGCCTCGAAGAGGTCTTCAAGGCCACCCGGGACACCGGCGGCACCCCGCCCCGCCCGCACAGCCTCATCGAGGAGAGCGAGCCCGAGGTGCAGACCGCCGTCGACGCGGGCGTGGTCCGCTCGGTCGGCCAGGCGCACGTCGAGCTGCCCGAGGGCTTCACCCCGCACAAGCGGGTCCAGCAGCTGCTGGACCGGCGCGCCAAGATGTCCACCGACGGTGGCATCGACTGGGGCTTCGGCGAGCTGATCGCGTTCGGCTCGCTGCTGAACCAGGGCGTCACGGTCCGCCTCGCCGGTCAGGACTCCCGGCGCGGCACCTTCACCTCCCGGCACGCCGCGATCGTCGACGCGAAGACCGGCAAGGACTTCCTGCCGATCTCCACGCTGGCCACCGGCAACGCCCGGTTCTTCGTGCACGACTCGCTGCTCAGCGAGTACGCGGCGATGGGCTTCGAGTACGGGTACTCGGTGGAGAACCCGGACGCGCTGGTCCTCTGGGAGGCCCAGTTCGGTGACTTCGTCAACGGCGCGCAGTCGATCGTGGACGAGTTCCTCTCCTCCGGCGAGGTGAAGTGGGGCCAGCAGTCGTCGCTGGTGCTGCTGCTCCCGCACGGCATGGAGGGCCAGGGGCCGGACCACTCGTCCGGCCGCCCCGAGCGGTTCCTGCAGCTCTGCGCGCAGGACAACATGCGGGTGGCGAACCCGACCACCCCGGCGAACTACTTCCACCTGCTGCGCCGCCAGGCCCTGAGCAGCAAGCGCAAGCCGCTGGTGGTCTTCTCGCCGAAGTCGCTGCTGCGCCACAAGGCGGCCGTCTCGCAGGTGAACGAGTTCACCGAGGGCACGTTCCAGCCGGTGATCGGCGACACCGGGATCAACGGCACGCCGCTCGACGCGACCGCGGTGAAGCGGGTCCTGCTCTGCTCCGGCAAGGTCTACTACGACTTGGCGCAGGCGCGGGCCGACCGCGGCATCACCGACACCGCGATCATCCGGATGGAGCAGATCTACCCGCTGCCCGTCGAGGACCTGCGGTCGCTGCTCGCGCAGTACCCGAACGCCGAGGACTTCGCCTGGGTCCAGGAGGAGCCGGCGAACCAGGGCGCCTGGTCGTTCGTGGCGCTCAACCTGCTCGAGCACCTGGAGGGCGTCCGGCTCCGCCGGATCTCCCGCCCGGCCGCCGCCGCCCCGGCGGTGGGCTCGGCCAAGATGCACGACGCCGAGCAGGCCGCGCTGGTCGAGGCCTCGCTGCCGCGTCCGTGACGATGTGAAAAGCGGGGCCGCGCAGGGATTACCGCGCGGCCCCGCTTACTATCCGCTCATGTACTTCACCGATCGTGGCATCGAGGAGCTCGTCGAACGGCGCGGCGAAGAGACCGTGACCCTGGAGTGGATCGGCGAGCAGCTGCGTACCTTCGTCGACATGAACCCGGAGTTCGAGACTCCGATCGAGCGGTTCGCCACCTGGCTGGCCCGCGACGACGAGGATGAAGAGTGAACTTTTTTCAACGTGGCTAGGGCCCGCCCGGCTGGCGCAGGCCAACGGCCCGGCGGCTTCAGGCCCGTCGCCAGGTTGAAAATGGTTCATTGGATCTCACATCGGGAACGGGACTTTCGGCCCGGCCGGAGACTGATCCGGCCGGTAGGTTGAATCTCGTGGCACGCAGCGTTTACGTCGCGGGTTTGGGCCCCGGCGTCGGTAAAGGAACCGTGGCGCTCGGCATCGTCGAGCTGCTGTCCCGGCGCGTGGCGAAAGTGGCGGTCTTCCGGCCGCTCGTCGCGGGCGCCGGCCGAGATTCCGTTCTCTCCGTCCTCCAGGACCGCTATCCCGGCCCGGTGGCCTACCAGGAGTCGTTCGGCGTCACCCTGGCCGAGGCGACCGCGCTGGTCGCCGACGGCCGGCGCGAGGAGCTGATCGGACGGATCGTGGAGCGCTACCGGGAGGTGGAGCGCCGCAGCACGGCCGTGGTGATCGTCGGCAGCGACTTCACCGACAAGCTCGAGGAGGGCCGCGACGAGCTGCCCCGGGAACTGGCCTTCAACGCCCGGCTGGCGGCCGAGTTCGGCAGCGTCGTGGTCCCGGTGGTCAGCGGCGAGGGGCGTACCCCGGAATCGCTCGCGGCGGCGGCGCGGAGCGCGTACCACTCCCTGGTGGATCTCGGCGCGACGGTTCTCGCCGTGATCGCCAACCGGGTGCCCTTCCCGGTCGCGGCCGAGACCGGCCTGCCGGTCCCGTTCTGGGCGCTGCCGGAGGTCCCGGCGATCGCCGCGCCCACGGTGGGCGAGGTGGCTGCCGCGCTGGACGCCACGGTCTTCACGGGTACGCCCGGTGCCCTCGACCGGGACGTGCTGGACTACGTGGTCGGCGCCGCCCAGGTCCCCACCGTCCTGCAGCACCTGACCGAGGGCGCGCTGCTCATCACCCCGGGCGACCGGGCCGACCTGCTGGTGGCCGCGAGCGCCGCGCACGCGGCCGGCACGGTCACCCTGGCCGGCCTGGTGCTGACCCTCGGTGAGCCACCGGACCGGCACGCCGTCGAGGTGATCGAACGCCTCAACACCGGCCTGGCCATCCTGATCTCCAAGGCCGACAGCTACCACACCATCGCCGCGGCCGGCCGGATCAAGGCCCAGCTGAGCACCCCGCGCAAGATCGAGGCGGCGCTCGGCGTCTTCGAGAAGCACGTGGACACCGACGAGCTGGCCTCCATGCTCGACGTGGCCCGGTCCAGCCGGGTGACCCCGCTGATGTTCGAGAACGACCTGATCGACCGGGCCCGCGCCGATCGCCGGCACCTGGTGCTGCCGGAGGGCACCGAGGAACGGATCCTGCGGGCCGCCGAGACGCTGCTGCGGCGCGACGTCGCCGACCTCACCCTGCTCGGCGACCCGGCCGAGATCACCCGGCGGGCCCGGGAGATCGGCGTGGAGATCGGCGGGGCGCAGCTGGTCGACCCGGCGGCCAGCGCCTGGCGCGAGGACTTCGCGGCCCGGTACGCGGAGCTGCGCAAACACCGCGGCGTCACGATGGACCTGGCGTACGACGTGGTCCGCGACGTGAACTACTTCGGCACCCTGATGGTCGCCGCCGGGCGGGCCGACGGCATGGTGTCCGGCGCGAACCACACGACGGCGGCCACGATCCGGCCGGCCTTCGAGATCATCAAAACGGTTCCGGGGCTGTCGGTGGCGTCCAGCGTGTTCTTCATGCTGCTCGCCGACCGGGTGCTGGTCTACGGCGACTGCGCGGTAAACCCCGACCCGGACGCCGCACAGCTCGCCGACATCGCGCTCTCCTCGGCCCAGACCGCTGCCGCGTTCGGCATCGAGCCACGGGTCGCGATGTTGTCCTACTCCACCGGCAGCTCGGGCTCCGGCGCGGACGTGGAGAAGGTCGCTGCGGCCACCGCTCTGGTCCGCGAGCGGCGGCCCGATCTGCCGGTCGAGGGCCCCATCCAGTACGACGCGGCGATCGACCCGGCCGTCGCCGCCGCGAAGCTGCCCGGCAGCGCGGTCGCGGGCAAGGCGACGGTCTTCGTGTTCCCCGATCTCAACACGGGCAACAACACGTACAAGGCCGTGCAGCGGTCGGCGAACGCGGTGGCGGTCGGCCCGGTCATGCAGGGCCTGCGCGCACCGGTCAACGACCTGTCCCGCGGCGCGACGGTCAAGGACATCGTGAACACGGTCGCCATCACGGCGATCCAGGCGGGAGCGAAATGACCCGGGTACTCGTGCTCAACTGCGGCTCGTCGTCGGTCCGCTACCGCCTCTACGAGGGCGACGAGGTGCTCACCAAGGGGCTGATCCAGCGGATCGGTGAGGCCGACGGCGACGCGGCGGACCACGACGAGGCGCTGCGGAACCTGATGGACCGCCTGGACCTCGGCGGGCTGACAGCGGTCGGCCACCGGGTGGTGCACGGCGGCGAGCGGTTCACCGCGTCCACCGTGGTGACCGACGAGGTGCTCGCCGCGATCGAGGACCTGATCCCGCTCGCCCCGCTGCACAACCCGGGGGCGCTGACCGGGCTGCGGGTGGCGCGCAAGCTGCTGCCGGACGTGCCGCAGGTGGCCGTCTTCGACACCGCGTTCCACTCGACGATCCCGCCCGAGGGCGCGCTCTGGGCGATCGACTCCGCGCTCGCGAAACAGTGGGGACTGCGACGGTACGGGTTCCACGGCACCTCGCACGCCTACGTGTCCCGGGAGACGGCCCGGGTGATCGGCAAGCCGGTCGGCGAGGCCAACGTGATCACGTTGCACCTGGGCAACGGGGCGAGCGCGACGGCGGTGCGCGGCGGCCGGAGCGTGGCGACGTCGATGGGGATGACGCCGCTGCCGGGCCTCGTGATGGGCACCCGTTCGGGGGACGTCGACCCGAGTCTGATCTTCCACCTGCACCGGGTGGCCGGCCTGTCGGTGGACGAGATCGAGGACGCGCTGACCCGCCGGTCCGGGCTGCTCGGTGTCTCCGGGGACAACGACATGCGCACGGTCCTGGAACGCCGCGACGCCGGGGACCCGGACGCCACGCTGGCGCTGGACCTCTACTGCCGCCGGATCCGGGAGTACGTCGGCGCGTACCTGGCCGTGCTCGGCCGGGTGGACGCGATCACGTTCACCGCCGGTGTGGGCGAGCATGCGCCGCAGGTCCGGGAACACGCGCTGGCCGGCTTGGAAGCGCTCGGCATCTCGGTGGACCCGGACCGCAACGCACGCAACGAGCTGATCATCTCCCCGGACGGCTCACCGATCACCGTGTGCGTGGTGCCGACCGAGGAGGAGCTGGAGATCGCCTCGGAGGCCCTCCGCGCCGTTCGCTCAGAGGGACAGCCAGGCGACTAGCGCGATCAGCACGACGGCGGCCACCACGCCGCCGATCACGAACGGGAGCTTGGAGGGCGACTCGGAGTCCGGCCCGGTCCGGGTGAACGCCCGGAACGCCTCGGTGTTGCCGCTGGGGTCGACGCTGTTGTCAGACATGCGCCGACCCTAGCCAAACCGGTCAAGAATGGCGAAACCGGCCACCTGATCAGGCGAGATGATCAATAACGACCTTGCCGAAGACCGCACCGGACGCCAGCCGCTCGAACGCCCGCTCGACCTCGCCGAACCCGAACGTCGCGTCGATCACCGGGCGGACCGTCCCCTCCTCGATCAGCCGCAGGAGGGCGGCGAGCTCGTCGGGCGTACCCATGCTGCTGCCCAGGATCTCCAGCTGCATGGCGAACACCCGGCGCAGGTCGATCTCGGCCCGGTGCCCGGCGGTCGCGCCGCACACGACGATCCTGGCGCCCGGCGCCGCACACTTCATCGAGTGGTCGAACGTCGGGGCGCCGACCGACTCGATCACCACGCCGACGCGTTCCGGCAGGCGGGCCCCGGGCTCCACCGCGATCGCGCCCAGCTCGGCGATCCGCTCCCGCTTCCACTGCTCCCGGCTCGTCGCGTAGACCCGCTTGCCCAGCGCGACACCGAGCGCGACAGCCGCTGTCGCGACACCGCCGCCGGCTCCCTGCACCAGCACCGACTCGGCCTCGGCGAGCCGGCCGCGGGTCACCAGCATGTGGTACGCGGTGAGCCAGGCCGTCGGCAGGCAGGCCGCGTCCGCGAAGGACACCCCGGCCGGCTTCGGGATCAGGTTCTCCCGGGGCGCCGCGAGCCGTTCGGCGATCGTGCCGGGGTGACGCTCGGAGAAGAGCGAGTAACCGCGTGGGTCGGCCCGGTCCTCGACCACCGGGAAGACGATCACCTCGTTGCCGTCCGGGTCGACGCCGGCCGCGTCACAGCCGAGGATCATCGGGAGCCGGTCGGGCGGCAGGCCGACGCCGCGCAGCGACCAGAGGTCGTGGTGGTTGAGCGAGGAGGCCCGGACCTCGACCGTCACCCAGCCGTCGGGTGCGGGCGCGGCGGGCAGGTCACCGACGGTCAGGCCGCGCAGGGGCTGGTCCGGGTGCAGGGCGGAGGCGTAGGCAGCGCGCATCTGGTGACCTTAACGTCAGATAAGGCGACGACGCCGCCCCCGGAGCCGGGGGCGGCGTCCTTGCTCGTACCCGTCAAGCGGTCTGCCGGACCTCGGCCACGACCGGAGCCGGCGCCGGAACGGCGACCCGGCGCGCCACGCCGTCCTCGATCGCCGCCGCCGCGACCGCCGCGGCGACGGCCGGACCGACCCGCGGGTCCAGCGGGGACGGCACGATCGCCTCGGGACGCAGCTCGTCGGCGACGATCGCGGCGATCGCGTCAGCGGCAGCGACCTTCATCCGCTCGGTGATCGTGGTGGCCCGGACGTCCAGCGTGCCCCGGAAGATGCCGGGGAACGCCAGCACGTTGTTGATCTGGTTCGGGAAGTCGCTGCGGCCGGTCGCGACGATCGCCGCGTACTGGTGCGCGAGCGCCGGCGGAACCTCCGGCGTGGGGTTGGCCAGCGCGAAGATGATCGCGCCGGGCGCCATGCCGGCCAGCGCCGACTCCTCGATCGCGCCGCCGGAGACGCCGATCAGCACGTCGGCGCCGATCAGCGCCTCGGTGATCCCGCCGGTACGCCCGGAGATGTTCGTGGTCGCGGCGATCCGCTCCTTGAACGGGCCCAGGCTGGGGCGGTCGGCGTGGATGATGCCGCGCGAGTCGCAGACGATCATGTTGGCGCCCTGGACTCCGGCGGCGATCAGCGTGTTGGTGATCGCGACACCGGCCGCGCCCGCGCCGCTGACGACCACGCGCAGGTCGGCGAAGTGACGCCCGAGCAGCTTCGCGGCATTGCGCAGCGCGGCGAGCGTGACGACCGCGGTGCCGTGCTGGTCGTCGTGGAAGACCGGGATGTCGAGCTCGGCGTCGAGCCGCTCCTCGATCTCGAAGCAGCGCGGCGCGCTGATGTCCTCCAGGTTGATCCCGCCGAACGACGGCGCCATCGCCTTGACCGCGGCGATGATGCCCTCGACGTCCTGGGTGTCGAGGCAGATCGGGATCGAGTCGACCCCGCCGAACTGCTTGAACAGGACGGACTTGCCCTCCATGACAGGCATCGCGGCCTTGGGGCCGATGTTGCCGAGGCCCAGGACGGCGGAACCGTCGGTGACCACGGCGACAGTGTTCGCGGTCCAGGTGTAGTCGGCGTAGAGCGACTCGTCCTCGGCGATCGCCTCACAGACACGGGCGACACCCGGCGTGTAGGCGAGGGACAGATCGTCCCGGCTGGCCAGCGGGACTGTCGCGGTCATCGTCATCTTGCCCTGGCGGTGCAGGTCGAAGACCGGATCGGCGGCAAGGGCAGGATCGAGCTCGAAACTGAAAAAAGACACGGTGAACTCCACACGGCATCGGCGTTGATACGTGGCACCTGACCACTGCTGGTCGCGAGTATGCGCCAGGGGAAGGTGCGATGCGGGGATCACCCGAGAAAGCGTCCGCAGCGCGGGTGTGCGCTGGGGATTACGAAACACTACTTTATCGGCCCTGGCCTGGGCCAGTACCGAAATGTCACACGCCCGAGAACGTCCGCGACGCCATACGCCCGCGAGTCGTCGATGACTAACCCGTTGTCGCCCTCCAGCCACCAGCCGCCGTCCTGCTCGCGGATCGCGCGCTTGACGACCAGCAGGTCCGGGCGGGACCGGAAGGTCGCCACCACCACGTCGCCGGCTCGGACCCGGCCGCCGCGCCGCACCACCAGAGCGTCGCCGGCACGCAGCGTGGGCACCATCGACGGGCCCCGCACCAGCGCGGCGAACAGTGGTAATTGCCATCCCAAGGCAGGAAGCCTCCGTCGCGTTCGCCTACCGGCGTAAGGGGTAGTGTCAACCACGGATCATCGCAAACTCTATGGAGGAGTCCTGATGCGACTTCCGCGTTTCCTCACACCGCGCACCGTGGTCAGCGCGCACTGTGACCTGCCCTGCGGGGTCTACGACCCGGCCCAGGCCCGGATCGAGGCCGAGTCGATCAAGGCCATCGCCGAGAAGTACCAGGCGAACACCGACCCGGAGTTCCGCACCCGGGCCATCCTGATCAAGGAGCAGCGCGCCGAGCTGGTCAAGCACCACCTGTGGGTGCTCTGGACCGACTACTTCAAGGCGCCGCACTTCGAGAAGTACCCGAACCTGCACCAGCTCTTCAACGAGGCCACCAAGCTGGCCGGCGCCTCCGGCGCCAAGGGCTCGGTCGACCCCGCGGTCGCCGAGCAGCTGCTCGGGAAGATCGAGGAGATCTCCAAGATCTTCTGGGAGACCAAGCAGGCCTGAGGGGCCGCTCCGGGCCCGGCAGCCGATCGTTCGGCCGCCGGGCCTGCCCTTACCCAGAGTGAGCGGCTAGAGTCTCCTCCATCAGGAGGAGGGGCCCGGGGTGACTCAGCTGATGCAGACAGAGCCGGACGTCGGTGACGACGTCGTACTACTGACCGTTCCCGCCGACGGCGGATACCTCGGGGTCCTCCGGACGGCTACCGCGGGTCTCGCGGCGCGCCTGCACTTCGCTCTCGACGAGATCGAGGACCTGCGCATCGCTGTCGACGAGGCGTGCGCCATGCTGCTCGCGATCGCCACCCGCGACGCCGAGCTGGAGTGCCGGTTCGCGGTCACCGACGACGCCCTGACCGTCGAGGTCACCGTCGCCACGGTGCGCGGCGCGCGGCTGCCCTCCGAGTCGTCGTTCGCGTGGAAGGTGCTGACCGCTCTCACCACGTCGGCCGAGGCCGAGGCGAACGGGCGGTACGCGACGATTCGCCTGCTGACCAGGCGCACCGAGTTCTGACCCGGGTCAGCGGACCGCGTCGGCTATGTAGTCGAGGTGCTCCGCCGCCATCCGGGTGGCCGCCTCCGCGTCGGACGTGACAAGGCTCTCCAGCAGGCGCCGGTGGTCGGCGTCGATGCGCATCCAGTAACCCTCGGGCAGCCCACCGATCACCTCCTCGCCGTACGAAGCCTGGTAGAGCGGGCTTCCCACCAGCTCGAACAGCGGATTGCACGTCGCTTTCGCCATCGCCCGATGGAACGCGGCATGCGCCGCCATCATCGTGTCGAAGTCGTCGATCGCCGGGTCGAAGAGCGCCCCGCGCAGCTCGGCGAGGTGCGCGTCGGTGCGGCGGACCGCGGCCAGGCCGGCGATCGGCACCTCGAGCGCGCGCCGCAGCTCCAGCATGTCGGCGAGGCCGACGCTTGCCGAGTGGGTGAGCAGCGCGAACCCGGTGGAGAGCCCGTCGGCCAGCTGCTCGGCGTCGGGATGCGCCACGAAGCTGCCGCCGGTGACCCCGCGGGTCGTGACGATCAGATGCTGGCTGGCGAGCAGGCGCAGAGCCTCCCGGACAGTGCTCCGGCTCACACCGATCTTGACGCACAACTCGGGTTCCGGTGGCAATCGCTCACCGGGTTGCAGACGTCCTGAGGTGATATCTGCTCGCAAATCGTCCGCGAGTTGTTGGTATGCGGGCGGGCGCACCATTGAGCCGGTCACCTGTCCAGGTTAGGCCCTGATCCGCCGCTGGAGACCCGCTAATCGACGCCCAACGCTCGACTACTCGGTGGAACCAGGATCAGCGCCGCGGTCACCGCGGCCAGCAGGAGCATCCCCACGCCCTGCCAGGTCATCCCGATCTGCACCAGGAAGCCACCGGTCGCCAGCAGGAAGAGCTGGACGACGACGGCCGGTCCGCGGGCACGCACCGCCCGGCGCCCGAGCGCCCGGGCCACCAGGAAGACCACGACCGCGGCCAGGGCGGCCATCACGGTGAGCGAGGCGGCTACCGCCACCTCGATCTCACCGCTGGTCAGATCGAGGATCACCAGGTACGCGGTGAGCACAGCGAGTCCCGCCGCCTCCAGGTACAGCAGCCGCACCCCCCAGTCGAGGGTCCCCGCACGGTCCATCACAGGCTTCTCACCGGTCACTGGAGCACCATACCGACAGCCCGGAGCCGTTCCGCCGGGTACAGTGCCGCCCATGCGAGCGTTGCTGGTGGTCAACCCCCGGGCGACGACGACCAGTGAACGCAGCCGTGACGTGCTGGTGCGGGCGTTGCGCAGCGCGGTGGACCTGACCGTGCGGTACACCGAACGGCGCGGCCACGCCACCCGGCTGGCCCGGGCGGCCGCCGAGAGCGGGGTCGACCTGGTGGTCACGCTCGGCGGCGACGGCACGGTGAACGAGGCGGTCAACGGCCTGCTCACCGCATCAACCGCGCTCACCGAACTACCCGGCCCGCTCGCGCTCCGGCTGCCGGCCCTCGCGGTGGTCCCCGGCGGCTCCACGAACGTCTTCGCCCGCGCGCTCGGGATGCCACGGGACTGGGTGGACGGCACCGGCGTGATAATCGCCGGCATCCGCGACGGCCGGCATCGGGTGATCAATCTCGGTCGAGCGGACGATCGCTACTTCACCTTCACGGCCGGTCTCGGGTGGGACGCCGCGACGGTTCGCGGCGTCGAGCAGGCCCGCCTCCGTGGCCGGACGTCCACACCGGGGTTGTACGTCCGCTCAATGGCCGGCCAGTTCCTCACCGGCATGGACCGCAAGAACCCGCCGCTCGCGCTGGAACGGCCCGGCGAGGAGAGCGCGACCGGGCTGAGCACCGTGATCGTGCAGAACACCGCGCCCTGGACGTACGTCGGCGAGAAAGCCGTCGATCTCAACCCCGGCGCCTCGTTCGATCTCGGGCTCGACGTGCTGGCACTGCGCCGCCTGAATATTCCGGGGACAGCGCGAACCGTGACACAACTCGCGTGGCGATCCGGTGATCTTCGAGGTAAACAAGTATTACGGCTGCATGACATCGCCGAGTTCACCGTGGTGGCGTCCCGACCCCAGGCATTCCAGCTGGACGGCGACTACTTAGGGGAACGACAGAAGGTGCACTTCGTGTCCGTCCCCTCGGCGCTGCGTGTGATCTGCTGACAGTGGGGTACGTGAGACCTGAAGTTGCTCACGATCCGTTACAGAAACACGGTCAAAAGGTCGGCGAAGTGGGCAGGACCGTACTACATTGATGGGAGCGTTCGTCAACCGGCCCGCGCGGCAACGGCGGAACCGGACATAAGGGTGCGTGAGCCAGCTCACCCGCCGGGAGAAACTTCCAGCGCTACCCTTGACATCGCGAGAGTTCGTGAAAGCATTCACAAGCGATAAGAAGTAACCGGTTGCTGCTTGTGCGCGTTCCTAATCCAGAAGCGCGGAACAGCTACCAAACACCAAAAGCTTGCTGACGCACTGGTGATCACACGGGTACAACCCGTCGCCACCACTGCGCATGCATATAGGTAAACAGCACTGTTTTCATTACCCCATCCGAAACAAGGAGTTTGCCGCCATGGACTGGCGTCACGATGCGATCTGCCGCGACGAGGACCCTGAGCTGTTCTTCCCGATCGGGACGTCCGGCCCGGCGCTCCTGCAGGTCGAGCAGGCCAAGGCCGTGTGCCGGCGGTGCCCGGTGACCGAGTCGTGCCTCTCGTGGGCGCTCGAGTCCGGTCAGGACGCCGGCGTCTGGGGCGGGATGAGCGAAGACGAACGGCGCGCTGTGAAGCGCCGGGGCGGCCTTCGGGTCGGCGCTCCTACCGCCTGATTCAATCCCCCACACAGCATTTACGCCCCGGGCCGGACGGCACCGGGGCGTCTTGCTGTTTCGGGCCGCTCACTCAGAGCCTCATTCCACAGTGCGCAATTGCGATCACGGTACGTTTCCCCGTACCCCCGAAATGATCTCGAAATTCGGATCGCGGCGCTTTGCGTCGCGGAGTCGGCACACTCCGCATTGGAGTGACCCGATCACTCTTTCGCTGTTACCTTGCGCGGACTACCGGTAACCCAGAGTGAACTAATCCGTTTACCGGCGCACGCGGCCGGCTTGATCCTGTCCGGACTGGCTCGCGGGGGCCCTGAGCGGCCCGCAGAGCCGTTTCCCGATCCGTCCCGGGCACGAGCCTCCCCGGGAGCCGCCGGGGCCGCTCCATCGATCTCCGCCGCCCGCGCTGTCGATCTCCGCCGCCCGCCCCCGCTGCTACGCCCCGCTGCTACGCCCCGCTCGCGTCAGTGGCGCGCCAGCCTCGATCTAGGCGAAGTGTTGTCGACCGACACATCACCAGGTGGGCGTCAAGTCGCCAAGATCGGCAGTCAGGTGGCCGGCGCTGGCGCGTGCCGGCGTCGGTGCGGGCGCCGGGCCCGGGTGCCGGGCGCGGGTGCGGGTGCCGGGCGCGGGTGCGGGTGCCGGGCGCGGGTGCGGGTGCCGGGCGCGGGGCGCGGGCAGCGTCAGGCAGCCATCGGGAGCGGGTGGCCCAAGGCCGACTCCACCCGGGCTGCCACGAGACGCACCAGCTCCGTTGCCGCGGTGAGTGGCTCGGCGACCGCTACCGCCCCGGCCTCCCGGGCTGTGCGTGCCGCGAGGTCGTAGAGCAAACCAGGCGCAAGGAAATACGCCGACATCCCGACCCTTCGCGCGCCGGCGGCACGCAACGCCGCGACCGCCTCACCGGGCGCAGGGCCGGCGCCTGAGGCGTAGGCCACCTCGGCGGGCAGCCCGAGACGCCGTCCCAGGGCCGCGGCCGCGTCCGCCACGGTCGCCCGCGCCGCCTCGTCACGGGTGCCGGCGGACGCGAGCACCACGCCGTCGAGACCTCCGGGGCACGACCCGGCCGGCGGCAGCGCCACGCCGTCGAGACGGCCCCCGGGAAACACCCCGCCCCGCGGCAGCGCCACGCCGCCGGAAGTGCCGGAATGCGAGCCGGTGCCGGAGCGGGGCGCTGAGGCCAGCAGGCGCCGGCTCAGGGCGGACAGCAGCAGCGGCGACGCCGGGCCCAGAACGTCGGTGGCGGTCACCGTGATCGGCAGCGACGCGGCCGCGCGCACCACGGCCGGCAGATCGACGCGACCGTGGTACGCCGACGTCAGCAGCAACGGCACCAGGACCGCCCGGGCCGCCGGGGCCGACGCCAGCACGTCGAGCGGCCGGGGTCCCGCGTGGTCCAGGTAGGACGCCTCCACCAGCCACTCCGGGTGGGCCCGCCGAACCGCCCGGGCCAGCGCCTCGGTGGCGACCGCGGCCCGAGGGTCACGGCTGCCGTGCGCCACCAGGACCACGGCCGGCCGCGCCGGCCGTCCGGACGCGGAAGACCCGACCACCGGCCCCGCCGGGTCCGGCCCGGCAGCGGCCGCCGGCCCGGGGCCGCGAACCGGCCCGGTCAGCCCGGCCGGCCCGGATCCCAGAAACGGGCGGATCAGACGTGCAGGCCGCATTCGGTCTTCTCGAACATCGCCCAGCGACCGGCCCGCGGGTCCTCGCCGGCCTTGGTACGCCGGGTGCACGGCCAGCAGCCGATCGAGCCGTAGCCCTTCTTGAACAGCTCGTTGACCGGCACGTTCCAGCGGCTGACGTACCGGTCCACATCCGCCTGGGTCCAGGCCGCGATCGGATTGACCTTGACCTTGCCCTTCTTGGCGTCGAACGCGACGACCGGCGTGTTGGCGCGGGTCGGCGACTCGTCGCGGCGCAGGCCGGTGGCCCAGGAGTCGTAGTCGGCGAGGGCGCGCTCGAGCGGCTCCACCTTGCGCAGGAAGCAGCACTCGTCGGGGCTGCGGGCGAAGAGGCGGGGGCCGTACTCGCCGTCCTGCTGGCCGACGGTCAGGCGGGGACGGATCGAGCGGACGTTGACGTTCATCGTGCGGATCACCGTGTCCCGGACCTTGAGGGTCTCCGGGAAGTGCAGGCCGGTGTCGAGGAAGACCACGTCCACGCCGGGCGAGACGCGGGAGAAGAGGTGCGCCACGACGGCGTCGGCCATCGAGCTGGTGACGCAGAACCGCGAGCCGAACGTGTCGGTCGCCCACTTCGCGATCTCCTCGGCGGGCCGCCCTTCAAGAGCCTGCGCGGCGTCCAGAGCGAGCGCCTTGAGTTCCTCGGGGCCGCGCCGACCCGCCTCGACGACAGAGCCGGCGACCGGGCCGGCGACAGAGCCGGCGACGGGGCCGGCGCCCAGACTGACCAGACCGAGACCAGAAGCGTTGAGCAGGCTCATCTGTTTACTCCCTTGGACAGCAACCCGATGAACTTGACCGAGAAAACTCGCGCGCAGGAGTGGCACTCCCAGGCGCCGTGGGAGGCCTCGCCGGGACGGAGGTCCTCCTCACCGCAGTAGGGGCAGTACAGGACGGCGGATCTGGCGTCGCTCATTTCAGGAGCTCCTCGTCGGCCCGCAATACCCAGGTCGCGAACGTCTCGCCGTCGGTGCGGCCGTCCAGGTAGTGCCGGGCGACGCGTTCCACGTACTCGGGAAGCTCTTCGGCGGTGGCCTTCAGGCCCCGCACCTTGCGCCCGAAGCCGGCGGTCTCGCCCTTGGCCATGCCGAGCGCGCCGCCGAGGTGGATCTGGAAGCCCTCGACCTGCTCGCCGTGCGAGTTCATGACGAGCTGACCCTTGAGGCCGATGTCGGCCACCTGGGTGCGCGCGCAGGCGTTCGGGCAGCCGTTGATGTGCACCGAGATGTCGGCGTCGAAGTCCTTGAGCCGGTCCTCGAGACGGGCCACCAGCTCCTCGCCGCGGGCCTTGGTCTCGACGATCGCGAGCTTGCAGTACTCGATGCCGGTGCAGGCCATGGTGCCGCGCCGCCACGCGGACGGCCGGGCTTCCAGCCCGATGCCGCGCATCGCGGTGATCAGGGACTCCACGTTCTCGTCGGAGACATCAAGGACCAGGAGCTTCTGGTACGCGGTGAGCCGCACCCGATCCGAGCCGTGCGCCTCGACGAGGTCCGCCAGCCGGCTCAGCTGGGTGCCCGAGGAACGGCCGACCACCGGGGCCGCGCCGATGTAGTTCTTGCCGTCGTTCTGCTTGTGCACGCCGATGTGGTCGATCGGCTTCTCCGGCAGGTCCGGCGAGGGGCCGTCGAGAAGCGTCCGGCCGAGGTACTCCTTCTCCAGGACCTCGCGGAACTTCTCCACGCCCCAGTCGGCGAGCAGGAACTTGAGGCGGGCGCGGTGCCGCAGCCGGCGGTACCCGTAGTCCCGGAAGATCCCGACGACACCCTCCCAGACGTCCGGGATCTCGTTCAGCGGCACCCAGACGCCGAGCCGCTCGGCCAGGCGCGGGTTGGTGGAGAGGCCGCCGCCGACCCAGAGGTCGAAGCCGGGGCCGTGCTCGGGGTGGATCACCCCGACGAGCGAGATGTCGTTCGCCTGGTACGGCCCGTCGGCCAGCCAGGAGATCTGGGACTTGAACTTGCGGGGCAGGTTCGAGTACCGCGGGTCGCCGACGTACCGCTTCACGATCTCGTCGATCGCCGGGGTCGCGTCGATCACCTCGTCGGCCGAGACACCGGCGACCGGGCTGCCCATCACGACACGCGGGCAGTCGCCGCACGCCTCGGTGGTCTGCAGGCCGACGGCTTCGAGCCGGCGCCAGATCTCCGGCACGTCCTCGACCCGGATCCAGTGCAGCTGGATGTTCTGCCGGTCGGTGATGTCGGCGCTGTCCCGGCCGAACTCGGTGGAGATCTGCGCGATGGTGCGCAGCTGCGCCAGGTTCAGCGCGCCGCCGTCGATCCGGACGCGGAGCATGAAGTACTCGTCCTCGAGCTCCTCCGGCTCCAGCACCGCGGTGCGGCCGCCGTCGATTCCGGCCTTGCGCTGGGTGTAGAGGCCCCACCAGCGGAACCGGCCGCGCAGGTCGGCCGGGTCGATCGAGGAGAACCCGCCGTGCGCGTAGATGTTCTCGATGCGCGCGCGGACGTTGAGCGGGTTGTCGTCCTTCTTGCTCCGCTCGTTGGGGTTCAGGGGCTCGCGGTGGCCGAGCGCCCACTGACCCTCGCCGCGGGCCTTGCGAGGCCGGGCGGCCGGCGTTGCGGGGGTGTTGCTGGGCGCCATCTCGGCTTCCCTCCGGGTTTCGTGGGCGCGCGTTGCCGCTCACGGCCCTGGAGGCTCGTGACATCTGTGTCAGGAGTGGGCCCGGCGGTCGCGTGCCCGAAAATGAAAAGCGGGCGGCGTCAGGAAGCCGGACACATCGCGCTGCGGACACGGCCGTAGTCCACGTGGCGGCGGGCCACGAAGCGGCGGTCAACTGCAGCGGTCATGTTGGCTAGCGTCTCACGCCGGGCGAATCTGAGCCAGTGCGGTCCAGAATCCGGGAGTGTGCCACGTAACACAACGGTGACAAGTGGTAACGCCGAAGGCCGACCACTCGATGCAGCGAGATGAGCACTCGAGTCGCGAGACTCAGGCGTCGGTCAGCGTTTCGCGAGCGGCACCACCAGGACCGCCTCGGTGCCGCCGCCGGCCCGGTTGCGCAGCTCGATGCTGCCGCGCAGCTCGCCGGTCGCCAGCGCCCGGACGATCTGCAACCCGAGCCGCCCGCTGGCGTCCGGCCGGAAGCCCTCCGGCAGCCCGCGCCCGTTGTCGGCGACCGTGACGTGCAGCTGTTTGCGGAACCGGTGCGCGGAGACCACGACCTCACCGGCCTGCTCCGGCGGCGCGGCCTCGTCGTCCTCGTCGTCCGGGGCCGAGAAACCGTGCTCGACCGCGTTGATCAGCAGCTCGTTGAGCACCATCACCAGCGAGGTCGCGATCTCCGCGGGCAGCACCCCGAACGTGCCCTCCCGGCGCATCCGCACCGGGAAGCTGGTGGCGGCGACCTCGGTGGCGGCGGTGGCTACCCGGTCCACGATGCCGTCGAACTCGACCGCCTCGTCGCTGGACATCGAGAGCGTCTCGTGGACGAGCGCGATCGAGGCGACCCGGCGTACCGATTCCTCCAGGGCCATCCGCGCCTCCGGCGCGTCCACCCGGCGGGCCTGCAGGCGCAGCAGGGCCGCGACGGTCTGCAGGTTGTTCTTCACCCGGTGGTGGATCTCCCGGATGGTGGCGTCCTTGGTCATCAGGGCGCGTTCCCGGCGGCGGATCTCGGTGACGTCGCGGACCAGCACCAGCGCGCCGATCGGCACGCCGGCCGGCAGCAGCGGCAGCGCCCGGGTCAGCACGGTGGCGCCGCGCGCCTCGACCTCCATCCGGGGCGCGAACTCGCCGCGCAGCGACCCGAGGATCCGCTCGGAGGCGTCGTTGCCCTCCAGCGGGTCGGCGGCGAGCCGGCTCGCGAGGTTCGCCAGCTCCTCGCCGACCAGGTGCGAGTTGAAGCCGAGCCGCCGGTACGCCGACTGCGCGTTCGGGCTGGCGTAGGTGACCTTGCCGGACGAGTCCAGCCGGATGATCCCGTCGCCGACCCGGGGCGCGGACGTGGTCTCGCCCGGGTGCCGGGGCGGCGGGAACGTGCCGTCCGACACCATCTGGGCCAGGTCGTCCGCGGTGGTCAGATAGTTCAGCTCGAGCTGGCTCGGCGTGCGCGCGGTGCTCAGGTTGGTGTCGCGGCCGATCACCGCGATCACCTCGCTGTAGCCCTCCTCCAGGTCGGAGGCGTCGCGCAGCCGCACCGGGATGGCCTCGTGGCGGGCGGGGGTGTCCCCGTACCAGACCGGGTCGCCCTCCCGCCAGATCCGCTCCTGGGTGAGCGCCACGTCGAGATGTGCCACCTCCGGCCCGCCGACGATCTTGCCGACCTGGTCGTCCTGGTACGCGGTCGGCGCGGTGACCGGCCGCACCTGGGCGACGCAGAGGAACTCGCGGGGCTGCCGCGGCTCCCCCTTGATCGGCACCCAGAGCAGCAGGTCAGCGAAGGAGAGATCGGAGAGCAGCTGCCAGTCACCGGCCAGCCGATGCAGGTGGTCGATGTCGGCGGGGCTGAGGTTCGTGTGTTCTTCGACGAGGTCACGCAGGGTGGACACGAACCCAGCTTATTTCTAGAAGGTGGTGGTGACCTTCTTGAGGCCGCGCGGCGCGTCCGGATCCTCGCCCCGGGCCAGCGCGAGCGCCAGCGCCAGCTTCTGCAGCGGGAGGATGTCGAGCATCGGGCTGTACCGCTCGTCGACGGCCGGGACCGCGAGCCGGGCCGAGGCGCCCGGGACGTCGGCGGGGCCGATCGTGACGACGTCGGCCCGGCGCTCGCCGAGACGGGTCACCACGTCACGCATCGAACGGCCGCCCGGTCCGTCGCCGACCACCGCGAGCACCGGCACGTCCGGGTCGGCCATCGCGAGCGGGCCGTGCAGCAGGTCGGCGCCGGAGAAGGCGAGCGCCGGCAGGTACGACGTCTCCATGAGCTTCAGGGCGGCCTCGCGGGCGGTCGGGTACGCGAACCCCCGGCCGGTCGTCACCAGGCTGGAGGCGAACCGGTAGCGCTGCGCCAGGTCCTCGGCCGACGTGTCGGCGAGCGCCGCCTCGGCGAGCCGGGGCAGCTCGGCCAGCGCGTCGCGCTCCTCGGCGGGCAGCCGGCCGTCACCGGCGCGGACACCCTCGATGAGCATGAGCAGCGCCAGCAGCTCGGCCGTGTAGGTCTTCGTGGCGGCCACCGCCCGCTCGTGCCCGGCGGCCACGTCGACGGCGAGCTCGGCGGCCTCGGCCAGCGGCGACGACGGGTTGTTGGTGACCGCGACGGTGAGCGCCCCGTTCTCCCGGGCGACGCCGAGCACGCCGGTGAGGTCGGCCGAGCCACCGCTCTGGCTGACCCCGATCACCAGCGTGCCGGTGAAGTCGGGACGGGCGCCGTAGAGCGTGATCGCGCTCGGCGAGGCGCTCGCGACCGGCAGGCCCAGGCGGATCTCGGCGAGGTACGCCCCGTAGAGCGCCGCGTGGTCGGAGGTGCCCCGGGCCACGAACAGCACGTTGCGCGGACGGCGACGAGCGATCTCGGCCGCCACCTCGGCGATCGCGCCGGCGCTGCCGCCCTCCAGCAGCCGGGCGAATCCGGCCGGCTGCTCCCCGATGTCCGCCGACATGCCGCTGCCTCGCTGTGTCACGTGATCTCCCCAGAGTCCTGTTCCCGCGCAATCGCTGCGCAATCTTGCAAGAAGAAGCTTACAACGTCAAGGTTTCGAGCAGAACTGCGCAAACATGAGGACTGACATATGGCGCTGCTTCCCCTAGGGTCTTTGCACGTGGATTCCCCCTCGGCCCACCGCGACCTCGCGCGCGCCCGCGCCGCACTCGACCGCGGCGAGATGGCGGACGCCGCCGGCCATCTGACCGGCGCGCTCACCCACGCACCCACGCTGCCCGAGATCCATGAGCTGCTCGGCCGGTTGGCCGCGACGCCCGGCGGCGGGCTCGATCTCTTCCCGTCCGAGCCGCACGAGCCGGTCGGCCGCTCGGTCGCGCGCGCGCATCTGCTCGCCGCCTCCGGGCGCCCGGAGGACGGCCTCCCCCTGCTCGCCACGGCCAGCGGCAACCACCCCGGCGCCGACTGGGCCGGCGTGCCGTGGGTCAGCGACCCGGCGCTCGGCGTGCGCCTCGACCCCGGGCTGCTGGCTCGCACGATCATGCGGCTCTGCACCGCGGTGGGCGATCCGGCGCCGGAGGGGACCGCCGACTCGCTGCGCCCCTACCTCACCGTGATCAGGCACGCGGTCGCCGCGCACGGCGAACAGGCGATGCTGCTCGGTGCCGGCTCGGCGCTGGCGCGCCGGCTCGGCGAGGTGCGCCTCGCCGTCGACTGGGCCACCCGCGGCGCGCGGGCGCAGCCCTCCAAGCTGGGCGAGATCTGGCTCGGGTACGCGTACCGCAGCGCCGGGCGGATGCCGGAGGCCCTGGCCGCGCTCCGCCGGGCGGTCGCCTACGACCCCGACGACCTCTCCGTGTACGCCGACGTCGCCGCCACCCTGGCCGACCTGGACCGGCTCGACGAGGCGTTGCGCTGGACCGAGCTGGCACTGGAACGGGACCCGGACTTCGACTGTGTCGTACACACCGCCCACCGGCTGCGGCACCGGGCCGACGGCGACGTGGCCCACCTGGTCGCGCTCGCCGACTTCATCCGCGACCACCCGGACGACGCCCACGAGCACACCGACCTCGAGGAGTGCTGCCGGGAGGCGGCCTGGCTCGGGGGCATGCCGGCCGGCGCGCCGCTGCGAGCCGGACGCGCGCCGGTGAACGCCGAGCCGTCGGCGGACGCGGTCCGGCGGCTGCTCCGGATCGCCACGCCGACCTGGGCGCATCCGCCCGCCGCGTACGACCGGGCGCTCGGCCTGGTCCTGGTCGAGCCGTGGGAGTTGCTCGCGCTGCTCGCCCACCCGGCCGTCGTGGAGGCCCGCCAGCCCACCGGGTACGAGGTCTGGGCCTGTCTCGGCCTGCTCCACCACGGCTCCGAGGAGCCGTGGCTGGACTCCAGCCGCCGCCGGCTGCTGCTCGGCCTGCTCGACGGCGACCTGGACCGGGTCACCCAGGCGGCGCTCTTCGCGCTGATCACCTACGCCTGGGTGGATCCGGATGCCCGCCCGGACGTGGCAGCCGTGGTGGCCGGCCGGCTCAGCGAGATGGCGTCCGGCCCGGCGGCCCGGGCGGTCGCCGAGCTGGCGCTCGCGGCGCCCGGCCTGGACCGGCCGACCCGCGAGCTGGCCGCCGCGACGATCCGGGTGCCGCAGGTGCCGCGGCAGCGGCGGGCGAACTGGATCCGCCGCTCGTTCTACCGGAACTAGCTGGCTCCGCTTCGCTCCGCGGCGATCGCCTTGTAACCGGTGATCGCGGGTCTAGCGGGCCTGGCTACTAGTTCTACTAGTTGATGACGGCGATCAGGTCGCCCTCCTGGACGACGTCGCCCTCGTTCACGGTGAGCTGAGCCACCGTCCCGTCGGACTCGGCGATCACCGGGATCTCCATCTTCATCGACTCCAGGATCACCAGCGTGTCGCCGTCCGCGACGGAGTCGCCGACGTTGGCCACGACCTTCCACACGTTGGCCACCATCTCGGCCCGGATCTCGTCAGCCATCAGGGGATCGCCCTTCCGCTCGCATGAACGCTTGTTCAGGTGAACGCCATCAAACCACGGATCGCCGCCGAGCGAGGCGGAGCCGGTAGGCAACCCCGGCGGGCACGTCCCGGCGCTGCGGAGCGGCCCACTACGATCGGCTGCGGAACGGCACCACTAACCAGGGAGTCCCGCCATGGCGAAGAAGGCCCGTAAGAAGAAGGCCCGCAAGAAGAGCTCTGCCAACCACGGCAAGCGCCCCAACAGCTGAAAAAAGGCCCGGCGGATGCCGGGCCTTTTTCATGTCCTGACCGGGGTCAGGGGAGGAACTCGCGGGTCTCGGTCTGCACCTCGAGCTGGTCCAGCTTGTGGCGCAGCCGGTCGCGCAGCTCCAGCGGCGCCCGCTCGTCACCGCAGCAGCGGCCGACCAGGGCCTTCACGTCGTGCTCGATCCCGAATTCGCGCAGGCAACCGGTGCACTCGTCCAGGTGCTTCTGGATCAGCTGCCGGCGGTCCTCGCTGCACTCCAGGTCCAGGTAGAGGTAGACCTCGCTGAGGACTGAGCTGCAGTCGGTCTCGTTCTCGTCGGTCGACATCGGTGTCAGGCCCCCTGCGGTTCGGACGTCGTGGCGCGGGTGATGCCCCGGTCGGAGGCGTACTTCTCCAGGAGATTGCGCAAGTTGCGCCGTCCCCGGTGCAGCCGGGACATGACCGTGCCGATCGGCGTGCCCATGATGTCGGCGATTTCCTTGTAGGAGAAGCCCTCGACATCGGCGAGGTACACCGCGAGCCGGAAGTCCTCCGGCAGGGACTGCAATGCTTCCTTGATGTCGCTGTCCGGAAGCCGGTCCAGCGCCTCGGTCTCGGCCGACCGCAGACCCTGCGACGTGTGCGACTCGCTCGACGCGAGCTGCCAGTCGGTGATCTCCTCGGTCGGCGCCTGCACCGGCTGCCGCTGCTTGCGCCGGTACGAGTTGATGTACGTGTTCGTCAGGATCCGGTACAGCCAGGCCTTGAGGTTCGTACCCTCTTCGAACTGGTGGAACGCGGAGAACGCCTTGAGGAACGTCTCCTGCACCAGGTCCTCGGCGTCAGCCGGGTTACGGGTCATCCGTAGTCCGGCGGCGTACAACTGGTCAACGAACGGCAGCGCGTCGCGTTCGAAACGCTGACGGCGCTCGTCGGTCCGCTCTTTCTGGGCCACCCTGGACTCCCCCCTCGACCGCCCCGCCGAGGATACGGGTAGTGCCCGTGTAACGCCTTCGAAAACCGCGGGTGTGCTCACGCTCACCGAAGGAGACAAAGGCTGAGTCTCGGCCGCCGGCCACTCCGGGGAGCTCAACAAGCTCTGCACCCGGGCGACCTCCCGGCCGTCGCGCTCGACGATCTCGGTACCGGCACCCACTACGACATCCCCTTCCGACGAACAAAAGTGTCCGCCTGTGTAACGCCGCCCGGGGGTCTCCCATTCCGCACCTCCCGGGCCCGCTCATCGAGCCCAGCCGTGCTCCCGCAACCAGTCCACCGCGAGGGCCGCGGTTCCGGCGACGTCCTTGCGGAGATCGTGGACGGCGCCCGGCCGCACGGCCACCTCCACCGTGCCGGCCGGCTCGGGCACGCCGAACGGATCCCGATCACCATTGATCACCAGCGTGGGCAGCGGCAGCGCCAGCTCGCCGGCCCGGCTCTTCTCCGGCTTGCCCGGCGGATGCAGCGGGAACGCGAGCGCGAGAACACCCGCGGCGCCGAGCGTGGTCGCGGTGCGGCACGCGACCCGCGCTCCGCTGGAGCGCCCTCCGACGATCAACGGCGTTTCCGGTACGCGCAGAGCAGCGCCGACCGTGAGCCAGGCCTCGTCGAGGTGCCCGGCCGGCGCGGGCGCACGCCGGCCGGCCACCCGGTAGGGCTGGGTGACCAGCGCGACCCGCACACCGGCCGCCACCGCCGCGTCGCGCACCGCGACCAGGTCCGGCGCGTCGACGCCTCCCCCGGCGCCATGGCCGAGGAGGAGCAGACTCACCGCCGGACCGGACGGGGCGGTGACGCGGACGGCGGCGGGGCCGCGCGGGGTGGTGACCGTCAGTTCCTCGGGGCTGTGCACAGCCCCGTTCTATCAGCGACTGACCGGCATCAGGTTCAGCAACCGGCGATCGTCGTCGGCGGAGTCGTCCTCGACCATCTCACCGTCCGGCGCGACGCGCTCCCGCCAGGCGACCAGCATGGCCCGCCGCTCGCGTGGCGTGGTGCCGCCCCAGACGCCGTGGCAGTCGCCGACCTGCAGCGCCCACGCCAGGCACGGGCCCTGCACCTCGCAGGTCCCGCAGAGCGCCACGGCCGAACCGGATGGTTCGTTGGGCGCCGGAAAGAACGTCTCGGGATCAACGCTGCGGCAAGCGCCTCGCGTGCGCCAGGCCTCATCGGTACGTCGTTGCGCGATCGCCTCGAGCAGTCGCGGGTCACGTCGCGCGATGGCCACCTCATGCGGACGCGGCATGCGTGCTCGTGTCATCAGCCCACCTCCCCCGTGGGACCGGAAGTGCTGTGGCGGCCGAACCGCACCCTACGGACCGGTACCACTCCGGCGCTGGTTTGTACCGCACCGTACAAGATCAGAACAAGGGGGTGATCTATCTTGAAACAAAGTTGTTGATTCAGAATGGGCGCATAATCCGACAAAGAAGAACGTTGATCTAGCGCTGTTCAGAAAAGCGTCACCTCGGAGCGAGGTTCCAGCAACTCGGGCCCATTGTTGCGGACATTGCCGACCTCCGGCCCGATCGCACGGATCTCGATGGCTTCCAGATCGCTGTCGGAGAGCGGGCGCAGCAGCCGCTCCGGATCACCGCCGCCGGCCAGCCAGTCGTCCCACCGCTCCGCCGGCAGGATCAGCGGCATCCGGTCGTGCACCCGGGCCAGGCCACCCCGCGCGGCCGTCGTCACCACGCTGCACGTGAGCACCGACTCCGGGCCCCACGCCGACCAGAGCCCGGCGAACGCGAGCGGCCGCCCGTCCAGCGGCGTCATGTAGAACGCCTGCTTCTGCTTGCCGTTTGCCCGGCTGCCCCTTGCCCGGTCGCCGCTTGCCCGGTCGCCGCTTGCCCGGTCAGCGTTTGCCTGGTCAGCGTTTGCCTGGCCGGGACGCACCCACTCGAACCAGCCGTCCGCCGGCACCAGGCAGCGCCGTTTCGCGAACGACGGCGCGAACGACCGCAGCGTCGCCACCGTCTCCGCCCGTGCGTTGATCATCCGGGCGCCGGCGCGCAGGTCCGGCGCCCAGTGCGGCACCAGGCCCCAGCGGGCGGTGTCGAGCACCCGGCCCTCGTGCTGTTTCGACGTGCGGATCAGCGGCACCGGATCGGTGGGCGCCACGTTCCAGCTGGCGCGCAGCGGCTCGGCCACGTCGACGGCCTCGAAGAAGAAACTGAGGTCGGCGTTGCTCCGGGTCGTCGCGTATCGGCCGCACATGGACAGCACCGTACTGCGCCGGACCCGTGGCCGTCCGCCCCCACGCCACCCGGAGCGATCACGCGCCGATCACGCACGATTCCGCTGCCCAGTGGGCACGCTCCCACGGAATGCGTCGTGCACGTCGCCTCAGGTCAGCGAAATCGCGGAGAAATGGTCGCCGCCGACGGGTCCGTCCCGTGAGCCGGGAATGCCGTCGGGTCCCGGGGGCCCGCGACGGCAGAATGGGGTGGTGACTGCTGAACCTCGCCCCTGGCTCGCCCCGTCCGCTTCCGGCCCGGTCTCGGCGACCGTGCGGCTGCCCGGCTCCAAGTCGATGACCGCCCGCGCCCTGGTGATCTCCGCGCTCGCCGACGGGCCGTCGGTGATCGAGGCGCCGCTGCGGGCGCGCGACACCGTGCTGATGACGGCGGCCCTGCGGGCGCTCGGCGTCGGCGTCGACACCGGCTCGGACGAGCGGTGGACCGTGACGCCCGGCCCGATGCGCGGACCCGTCCGGATCGACGTCGGCCTGGCCGGCACGATCATGCGGTTCCTGCCGCCGGCCGGCGCGCTGGCGGACGGCACCGTCGAGTTCGACGGCGACCCGCACGCCCGCAAGCGGCCGCTGCGCCCGATCGTCGAGGCGCTGCGCTCGCTCGGCGTCGCGATCGAGGCCGCACCGACCGGCGGGCTGCCGCTCACCGTGCACGGGACCGGCCTGGTCGAGGGCGGCGAGGCGGTCATTGACGCGTCCGGGTCGAGCCAGTTCGTCTCCGGGCTGCTGCTCTCCGCGCCGCGCTTCACCAAGGGCCTCACCCTGCGTCACGAGGGCCCGCCGGTGCCGTCCGCGCCGCACCTGCGGATGACGACGCACATGCTGCGGGCCGCCGGCGCGGTGGTCGACGAGAGCGTGCCCGACGTGTGGACGGTCGAGCCGGGGCCGCTGCACGGGCGCACCTGGACGATCGAGCCGGACCTGTCCGGGGCGGCGCCGTTCTTCGCGGCGGCGGCGGTCACCGGCGGATCGGTCACCCTCACCGGCTGGCCGGCCGACAGCTGGCAG
This sequence comes from Actinoplanes sp. NPDC023936, assembly GCF_040639325.1. NCBI lineage: Bacteria > Bacillati > Actinomycetota > Actinomycetes > Micromonosporales > Micromonosporaceae > Actinoplanes > Actinoplanes sp. NPDC023936. The sequence continues at coordinate 127,047 of NZ_JBEZZR010000009.1, forward strand.
CCCGTCGAGCGGCTCGCCGAGATCTTCACGGCGCTGGGCGCCGAGGTCTACTTCACGCAGGAGGCCGAGCCGGGCGACGAGGCCGCGGTGGGCGGTCTCACCGTGCGCGGCACCGGCACGCTGCGCGGGATCACCGCGGACCTCTCCGAGGTGAGTGAGCTCACCCCGGTGATCGCGGCCCTCGCGGCGCTCGCCGAGGGGCCGTCCGAGCTGCGCGGCGTCGCGCACATCCGGGGCCACGAGACGGACCGGATCGCCGCGCTCGCCACCGAGCTGGGCAAGGCGGGCGCCGCGGTGACCGAGTTCCCGGACGGGTTGCGGATCGTGCCGGGGGCGCTGCACGGGACGACCTTCGAGACGTACGCGGACCACCGGATGGCACACGCCGCGGCGGTTATCGGACTCGCCGTGCCGGGCATCAACCTCGCCGACGTAGGTTGTACGTCGAAGACGTTGCCCGAGTTCCCCGAACTCTGGGCGGGACTCGTGGCGAGGAGCTAGATCTGCCAGGGCGTAAGCGGGAGTACGACGAGGACGACGTCCGGATCCGGCCGGGACGCGCCTCCCGCCCGCGTACCCGGACGCGGCCGAAACACGACGACGCGGTCGAGGCGCTGGTGATCACCGTCGACCGCGGGCGGTACGGCTGCGTCCGCGAGGACACCGGCGGCCTCGACGTGATCACCGCGATGCGGGCCCGGGAACTGGGCCGCAAGTCGGTGGTGGTGGGCGACCGGGTGTCGCTCGTCGGTGACGTCTCCGGGGCGCCGGGCGCGCTGGCCCGGATCGTGCGGATCAGCGAGCGGACGTCGGTGCTGCGCCGCACCGCGGACGACGACGACACGACACCGGAAGGCCGGCTGGAACGGGTCGTGGTGGCGAACGCGGATCAGCTCGTCATCGTGAGCGCGCTGAGCGACCCGCCGCCGCGGACCGGGTTCATCGACAGGTGCCTGGTGGCGGCGTACGACGCGGGCATCGAGCCGCTGCTCTGCCTGACCAAGGCCGACCTGGCCGGTCCGGAGCAGGTCCTCGACTACTACGCCGAGCTGGACCTGCGGCACGTCCTGGTCCGCCCCGGCAGTGATCTTGACGAGTTGCGCGGCCGGCTGGCGAACCGGATCTCGGTCATGGTCGGTCACTCCGGCGTCGGCAAGTCGACGCTGGTGAACCGCCTGGTGCCGGACGCGCTGCGGGCGGTCGGGGTGGTCAGCGCGATCGGCAAGGGCCGGCACACGTCGACAAGCGCGGTGGCGCTGCGCCTCCCCTCGGTCCGCGGAAACCGCAAGGACCCGGGCTGGATCGTCGACACACCGGGCATCCGGAGTTTCGGCCTCGCCCACGTGAGCGCGGAAAGCCTGTTGCACGGCTTCCCGGACCTGGTCGAGGGCACTCTCGAGGACCAGCCGAACTGCGGGCACACCGCGGCCGACGCGGACTGCCGGCTCGACGGATGGGTGGCCGAGGGCAAGGCTGATGCGCGACGCCTGGCCTCGTACCGCAGGCTGTTGAGCTCGCGGGCCGGAGAGCTGGACGTTCGCAACGAAGACGGATCCACCGCCTAGCTCGCGCCTGAGATGCACTAACTTTCTGGCATGGCTGGATATGCGGACGATCTCGCGCTTGCCCATCTGCTCGCCGACACGGCCGACGCCATCTCGACGGCCCGGTTCCGCGCGCTCGACCTGCGCGTCGAGGCCAAACCGGATCTGACGCCGGTCTCCGACGCGGACACCGCTGTGGAGACGGCGATCCGGTCCACGCTGGCCCGCGCCCGCCCGCGCGACGGCATGCTGGGCGAGGAGTTCGGCCGGACCGTCGCGGCCGCCGGGCCGGGCAGCCGGTACTGGGTGATCGATCCGATCGACGGCACCAAGAACTTCGTGCGCGGCGTGCCGATCTGGGCCACGCTCATCGCGCTGATGGAGGGTGACACCCCGGTGGTGGGCCTGGTCTCCGCGCCGGCGCTGGGCCGTCGCTGGTGGGCCGCGCGCGGCCTGGGAGCGTACGCGGGAAAGCACCAGCACGCGGCCAGCCGGATCAGCGTCTCGTCGGTGCGCGCACTCGCCGACGCCAGCTTCTGTTACGCCAGCCTGAACGGCTGGGCCGAGAACGGCCGTCTGGACGCGATGCTGGACATCCTGCTCGGCGTGTGGCGGAGCCGGGCCTACGGCGACTTCTACGGATACATGCTGCTCGCCGAGGGCGCCCTGGAGGCGATGGCCGAGCCGGAGTTGTCGCTCTGGGACATGGCCGCGCTCATCCCGATCATCACCGAGGCCGGCGGCAAGGTCACCGATCTGGACGGCCGGCCGGCCGCCGACAAGAGCTCGGTGATCGCCACGAATGGACTGCTGCACGAGACGGTTCTGACCGCGCTGGCCCGCCGGGGCTGATCAGACGGACAGATCGGGGCATGAGTCCATCGGGGCGGGGTACCTAGCTGTTCTGCGGATCACTGGCCACAACGATGACGACTGATCCTCTCGCCGAAATGCGAGGAGAGGACGCGTTATGCACAATGGAGCGATCATGCCGACCGAGGTTCGTCATCTGGTGGACCGCGACCAGGCCTATCCCCTGGTGCGGTTGACCGGGGTGCTCAACGGCGAGACCGCCGCCGCGGTCCGGTCGGTGCTGCTCGACGTGCTCGCCGACCAGCCCGAGGCGGTCGTGGTCGACGTCGCCGACCTGGTGGCGCCGCAGGCCGGCTCCACTGCGGTGCTGCGGGACGTGCTCGACGTGACGCGGGACTGGCCGGGCTCGCACCTGGCGCTCTGCGGAGCGGCCGACGCCGCGACCTGGAAACCGAGTGGCTGGCCGGTCTGGCCGGACGCGGACGACGCCTTCGCCGCGCTGGGCGAGCCGGAACAGGACCGCCGGGTCAGCATCGAGCTGGATCCGGTGGTCCGCGCGGCTCGCCGGACCCGGGAAGTGATCACCGAGTCGTGCGGCAGGTGGGACTGCCCGGACCTGATCGGCAACGCCTGCATCGTGGCGACCGAGCTGGTGAACAACGTGGTGGCGCACGCCCGTACGCCGATGCGCGTGCTGCTGGCCCTGCAGGGCGACACGATGAGCGTGGCGGTCCGGGACGGCTCGCCGACACTGCCCCGCTTCACCGGGCCGGTCGAGGTCACCTCGTACGGGGGCCGGGGTCTGCTCCTGATCGACACGGTCTCGGCCCGCTGGGGTCACCTGGAACTGGACGGCGGCAAGGTGGTGTGGGCGCGGCTGGAACCGGATCGCACGGTGATGCCGGTATGAGGCAACGCCCGCGTGGGTAGATTTGCGGACATGCGAGAGAACGACTACCCGACCGAGGTCAGCGATCCGGAGGCCTCGGGACTGCCGGATACCGCCGACGACGATTCCACCGCGTACGACGAGGTGGACAGCACCCGGTGGAGCGACGGGCCGGATCCCGCCGCGCTGGCCGGTGTCGGCCCCGGCGGGTCGAACCGCTTCGGTGACACCGCGGAGGAGCAGCGCCAGGGCGAGTCGCTGGACCAGCGGCTGCGCCAGGAGGAGCCGGACTTCGGCGCCGAGCGCGAGCAGGTCCAGCGGGACCGGGACCCGCTGGACGAGACCGTCGACAGCTCCGAGGAGCTGGCGTTCGACCGGGACGTCTGGGAGGACGGCCCGACCTCGGACCCGAAATCGCAGGTGTCGCTCTACGACGACGGCCAGCTCGACGAGGCGGACCCGGAGACGGTGGGCCGCCTGGTCGCCCCGGACGAGGGTTCCGGGTGGGACGAGGAGCCGGACAGCGTCGCCTACGACGCGGGCTCGGCCGGTGGCGGCGCCAGCGCCGAGGAGCTGGCGATGCACGAGACGCGGGCGCCGGATTACGACTGATATGTCGTAGGGCAGCCTGAAAAGATCGGCCCTCACTCTTGCTGAGAGCGCTCCCAACTAGGCAGAGTGCTCGCGCGAGTGATCAAGAGTGGGGGATGTGGCGATGAAGAGCGTGCGCCTGCTGCGGTCGCTGACGGCGGCCGCAGTGTTCGTCTCCGGGCTGTCGATCGTGACCCTGGGGCGGGCGGAACGCGCCGCCGCGGCTCCGACCGTGACCAAGACCGTCTTCAGTGACTTCTTCGGCGGCGATCGGGGCGCCACGCCGGACCCGGCCAAGTGGGCTCCGGCCCGCGAGGCCTGGCTGGACGGCGAGGGACGCCTCGTGCTCGACGACACGCTGCGCACCGCGAAGGCCGTCACCCAGAAGTCCGGGCGTGCGATGGCCAAGATCCAGATGCGGCGGACGTCGGGGGCCTGGCGTGCGCTGGGTGTGCTCGACGAGTCGGGCCGGATCCCGGCCGGCAAGGTCGAGGTGCTGGCCGACGACGGCGTGGCGGACGACGAGTTCCACACCTATGCGATCGAGTGGACGCCCACGTCGATGGTCTGGTCGGTGGACGACGTGGACGTCATCCGGTTCACCCCGGCGGTCAGCGGGCAGCCGTTCCATCTGGCGCTGAATCTGAACAGCTGGGGCAACCGGGCGCCGGCCATCGCTGTCGACACGGTGCGCGTCACGATCCAGGTCGCGGTGAAGACCACGGCGTGGGAGAAGTTCACCGCGTATCAGGCCGGGCAGTACGTCACGTACAAGGGCGGCACCTACCGGGTGACGGAGCGGCACACCTCGCTGCCGGGGTGGCAGCCGACGCTCGTACCCGCGCTCTTCACGAAAATCTAGGGGCAAAGCGTTATCCGGCGGTTCCGGAACCCGTCTCCATTGACCGACAGCAGTCTATCTCTAAAGACTGTTTGGAGAACCGGTTCCCTCTCCCCCGGAGGATCCCCATGCGCAAGTTACGGATGCTGCTCAGCGTGGCGGTGGTCGCCACCACGCTGGCCGGCACGCTCACCCTGGCCTCGCGCGGCGACACCGCCGACGCCGCGATCGGCCCGGTCACCTGGTCGGACGAGTTCAACGGCGCGGCCGGCGCGCCGGTGGACGGCTCGAAGTGGAACTTCGACACCGGCGGTGGCGGGTTCGGCAACAACGAGCTGCAGTACTACACGAACTCGACGAACAACGTGCGCCAGGACGGCGCCGGGCACCTCGCCATCACCGCGCGCCGGGAGAACCCGGCCAACTACCAGTGCTGGTACGGCACCTGCCAGTACACCTCCGGCCGGCTGCTCACCTCGGGCAAGTTCACCCAGCGGTACGGCCGCTTCGAGGCGAGCATCAAGGTTCCCCGGGGCCAGGGCATCTGGCCGGCGTTCTGGATGCTCGGCGACAACCTCGGCAGCGTCGGCTGGCCGCAGTCCGGCGAGATCGACATCATGGAGAACGTCGGCAAGGAGCCGAACCGGGTCTACGGCACCATCCACGGACCGGGGTACTCCGGCGGCAGCGCGGTGGGTGGCAACCGGACGCTCTCGGCGCCTCTCGGGGACGCTTTTCACTCGTACGCGGTGGAATGGTCTCCGAATTTGATCGTCTGGTTCCTCGACGGCGTGGAGTACTTCCGCGCCACGCCGGCCTCGGTCGGCGGTAACCAGTGGGTGTTCGACCACCCGTTCTTCCTGATCCTGAACGTCGCGGTCGGCGGCAACTGGCCGGGCAGCCCGGACGCGAGCACCTCGTTCCCGCAGACCATGCTCGTCGACTACGTCCGGGTCTCGGCCTGGACCGAGTCCACCGGCGGCAGCGCGCTGAAGAGCACCTTCAACGGCCGCTGCATCGACGTGCCGGGCGGGACCGTCGGCGACGGCGCCCGCCTGCAGATGTACGACTGCAACGGCACCGCCGCCCAGAGCTGGGCCCCCGCCGCCGACGGCACCCTGCGCGCCCTCGGCAAGTGCATGGACCCGGCCGGTGGCGCGCTCGCCAACGGCACCCCGATCCAGCTGGTCACCTGCAACGGCAACCCGGTGCAGCGGTTCACCCTGTCGGCCGCCGGTGACCTGGTCAACGTCTCCGCGAACCGGTGCGTGGACATCGCCGGATGGAACAACGCCAACGGCGCGCAGCTCCAGCTCTGGGACTGCGGCGGCACCGCCAACCAGAAATGGAGCCGTGCCTGATGGCCTCGCTCCGCTCGGCGGGATCGCGCCCCTAGAAGACTGGCGCGATCGGCCTGAGCCACGGGGACCGGTCAGCGGCTCACGGTGTACCGGTCCCCGTACACCTGCCAGCTCAGCGGCGCGGTCAGGTCCAGGTTCGCCGTCCGCAGGAACACCCGCTGGGCGGTCTCCACCCGGCTGGTATCGCTGTGCGCCGCCTCGGTACGCATCTCGGCCGCCCGCGAGTCCAGGAAGGCCGCCAGATAGCTGATCTCGTCGCCGTCCCGGGCCGGCGGCCGGGCGGACTGCGCCGCCCGGTCACGGATCTCCTTCAGCCCGTCGACGCCGTGCATCACCGCCGCGTCGTAGTAGGCGAACTGGCCCAGCGCCCGCAGCCCGTCGGACTCCGCGAGCCGGACCGCCGGACCGAAGTAGATCCGGTCCCGGGCGTCCTCCTGGACCTGCCGGAACACCGGATCGGCGGCCGCCGCCCGCCACGCCCGCACGAAGCCCCGGCCCAGACCCCGGTGCGAGTCCGTGCCGTCCACCGACCGCAGTGCCGGAAGGTACCGGGCCAGGCGGTTCGACGGCCTGCGCCGGGAGTACTCGGTGACGACGCCGAGCATGTCCGAGGTGCCCGAGGTGAACCCGACGATCCCGCCGGTGTAGCCACGGCCGTCGCCGATGTCCTCGATGTAGCCGAACGACCCGCGCCAGTCCAGCGTCGAGTTCTCCGCGCTGGCGACCAGCTTGAGCGCGGTCTCCTTCTTGCCGGCCGAGGTCAGGTCCGCGGCCTCTCCCGGCACCCCGGCGGTCGCGCGGCGGCCACTCTCGGTGACCGGCCCGGACGGCCCGGGGCCGTACGCGCGCATCTCCCACAACGAGTACCCACCCGAGGCGACCGACCGCCGGGTGGCGAGCAGGCGCAGGTAGCGCCCGGATCCGTGCAGGCCGCGCACGTCGTCGGCGCCGCCGTTGCCGGAGCCGGTGCGGTAGAGGTCGCGCCAGACCGAGCCGTTGTCGGAGAGCTGCAGCCGGTACGCCCTCGCGAACACCGTGGCCCAGCTCAGCCGGACCCGCCTGACCTCCTGAGCCGCGCCGAGGTCGATCTGGACCCACTGCGTCCCCGGCCCGGTGCCGCTGGTCCACCGGGTCCGGGGGTCGCCGTCGTCCACGCCGTTCGCCGTCCAGGCGACCGAGGCGGTCGAGGACGCGAGAGCCGGCCGGCCCTGCGAGATCAGCACGTCGGCTCCGGCCACGGCGGCCACCGAGACGGCCGGTGGCACACAGAGGACAGCGGTGATCCCGCTGATCAACGCGAACGAACGAAACGACCCGCCCATGCATTTACGCTAGGGCGGGAGCGGTCAGCGACGCTTCCGGTTCCGCGAAATCAACACTATCGCCAATACGACCCCACCCACGACGAACAGGCAGCAGAGCAGGCCGAAGAAGCCGAAGACCCCGAAGCCGCCCCGCGAGCGACGGCGGGCCGCCTCGACCGCCAGATCCGCCACACCGTTGCTCGCCGCCCATGCGTGTGCCGGGACGACCAGGGCCAGGACCGCGCCCGTCACTACCGCGGCCGCTCGTGACCACCACTTCATCAGATGAGCCATGTCTCCATGCTGACCCATCGGTGCAAGTCAAACGGAGGCATGGGTAAGAGACCGGTACCTACGGGAAGGGAACACGCGATGAACGCGGATCTGGTGGCGCTGGCCGAGGCGCACGGGGTTGCCACGTGGTACGAGGACTGGCAACGGCAGCGAACCGACGTCTCCGAGGAGTCGGTGATCGGCGTGCTCGGGCTGCTGGGCGTCGACGCGAGCACACCCGCCGCGGTACGCGCCGCGCTCGCCGCCGTCCGGGGCCGGGAGAAGGGCGGCCTCCCGGGGACGGTCGTGCTGCGCGCCGGCTCCCCGTTGCGGCATCCCGGTGAGATCACGCTGGAGGACGGCCGGACCCTGCCGGCGGACAGTACGGAGATCCCGCTCGGCTGGCACCGGCTGCGATCCGGCGACCAGGAGACCACCCTCGTCGTGGTGCCCGCCGAGCTTCCCGAGCCGCCCGAGGCCTGGGGCTGGATGGTCCAGCTCTACACCCTGCACTCCGCCGACTCCTGGGGCATGGGGGACCTCGGCGACCTGCGGTCCTTCGTGTCCTCCGTCTCCGCCGGCGCCGGTCTCGTGCTGCTCAACCCGCTGCACGCGATCACGCCGGTCCGGCCGGTGCCGGCCTCGCCCTACTCGCCGTCGAGCCGCCGCTTCGCCAACCCGATCTACCTGCGGATCTCGGACGTCGACGCGTACCGGCGGGCGGACGCCTCGCTGACGGCGCGGGTGGACGCGCTGAAGCCGTCCCCGCCCGCCGACGGGCTGATCGACTACGACGCGGTCTGGGCCGCGAAACTGGCCGCCCTGGAACTGCTCTGGCCGCTCGCCGGACCGGTCGACCTGGAGAGCGACCCCGGACTCACCGACTTCGCCCGGTTCTGCGCGCTCGCCGAGGAGCACGGACCGGACTGGCGGACGTGGCCGGAGGAGTTGCGCCGGCCGGACTCGCCGGCGGTCACGGCGTACACCTCGGACCGGATCGCCTTCCACGCCTGGATCCAGCACCTGGTCGAGGACCAACTGGTCGCGGCGCGGGAGGCGGCCGCCGGCATGCCGGTCGGGATCGTGCACGACCTCGCGGTCGGCATCGACCCGGGGGGCGCCGACGGCTGGCTGCTGCAGGACGTGCTGGCGCCGGGCGTGCGGGCTGGCGCGCCGCCGGACGCGTTCAACCAGCTGGGTCAGGACTGGGGCCTGGCGGCCTGGCGGCCGGACAAGCTGGTGGAGACCGGGTACGCGGCGTACCGGGACATGCTGCGGCGGATCTTCCGGCACGCGGGCGGGCTCCGGGTCGACCACGTGGCGGGCCTGTGGCGGCTCTGGTGGGTGCCGCCGGGCCTCGGCGCGGCGCAGGGCACCTACGTCCACTACGACCCGGAGGCCATGCTCGGCATCCTGACGCTGGAGGCGCACCGGGCCGGGGCCGTGGTGATCGGCGAGGATCTCGGGACGGTGCTGCCGGAGGTGACCGACGGGCTGGCCGGCCGGAACATGCTCGGCTCGGCCGTGCTCTGGTTCACCCGGGACGACGACGGCGACTACCTCCCCGCCGCCGATTACCCGCGCAATGCCCTGGCCAGCATCTCCACCCACGATCTGCCGACCGCCGCCGGCTTTCTGGCCGGCGAGCAGGTTCGGGTACGGGCGGAGCTGGGTCAGCTGGCCGGTCCGGTCGAGAAGGAGCGCGCCACCTGGCAGAAGGACCGCTCCGAACTGCTGGATCTGTTGCGGTCCGAGGGTCTGCTCGGCGACGACCCGGCCACCGAGCAGACCATGCTCGCCATGCACCGCTTCCTGGCCCGGACGCCGTGCCGGTTCGTCACCGCGTCCCTGCACGACGTCCTGCTGGAGATCCGCCAGCCGAACCTGCCGGGCACGTTCGACGAGTACCCGAATTGGCGGATCCCGCTCGGTCCGGACCTGGCCGGGGTAATCGGGCACCCGCTGTTCCGGGAAGTGGCCGAGATTCTGGGTAAAAGAGAACCCATGAGTTTCTTGGACAAGGCGAAGCAGTTGGTCAACAAGCACGAGGACAAGGTCGACAAGGCACTCGACAAGATCGGCGACGAGGTGGACCGGCGTACCGGCCACAAGCACAGCTCCAAGATCGACCGGGGCGTAGAAGAGATCAAGAAGCGCACCGGCCCGACCCGGAGCTGAGCTGGAGTGGCTGGCCCGTGCGGCGCCGGCCGCACGGCCGGGTCAGACGGACAGGGGTTCCGGCGGCGGGTCGTCGTCCACCGCGTACAGCATCGGGTGCAGCGGCAGGAAGGTGTCCGGCCGCCGGCAGCGGGCCGGCGGCAGCAGCGAGGATCCGTGCGCCGGGTGCTCCCGGCAGTGCCGGTGCGCCCGGGTCAGCGCGTCCTCGTGATGCCGCCCGCCGCCGTACTCACCGCAGCCGGCGCAGTCCCACCTCCAGAACGGCGCGCCCTCGTCGGAGGTGTGCCGCCGGATCCGCAGCGGCGGGCCGGCGGCCTCCTTCGCGGCGGCCAGGATTTCGGGCATCTCGCGGGCCGGCGGCGGACCCAGTGGCCGCCGCTGCCCCATGATCTCGGCCAGCACGTTGCTCGACACCGTGACCTCCGTGTTCGTAGCGGTGCGTTTCAGCGTTTCAGCTGTTTCAGTGTTAATCGCACCTTTGGAACCGGAAGGCCTTTTGACCCGTTTTAACGCGGCTTGATGACACCCAGCGACGAGGCGGTCACTCCGGGGAAGACGCCCGACATGTCGCCCACCCCGCACCGGGCCCGCAGGATCTCACCGATCACCGCACGGTAATCCGTGGTCACCGCGAGGTCGCCGTCGCGCAGGTCGTCCGCGGCGAGGCCGGGCCACCGCCCGTACACCTTGCCGCCCCGCACACCGCCGCCCAGCACGAACATCGCGTTGCCGTACCCGTGGTCAAGGCCGGCGGATCCGTTCTGCGTCACCCGCCGGCCGAACTCGCTGATCGTGATCAGCGTGACCCGCCGCATGCCGTCCGGGCCGAGGTCGGCCGCGAACGCCGCGAGCGCGGTGGCGAACGCCGTCAACTGGTCGTACATCCGCCGGCCCGCCGCCGCCACACCGAGATTCTCGTGCATGTCCCAGTCACCGGAGTCGACGGTCGCGGTGCGCAGCCCGGCACCCGACTTGATCAGCCGGGCCACGTCACGCAGCGCGTCGCCGAGCCCGGTGCCCGGATAGACCGCGCCGTTCGCCGGCGCGTATCCGGCCGCCCGCAGCGCGGCGCCCCGGCTCAGCGCGCCGGTGAGCTGCCCCGCCGTGGCCGCCAGCGCGGCCGGCGCCCCGGCGTAGAGCTTGCTCATCGTGGCGGCGATCGGCCGGTCCGCCTGATCACCGTTGAGCTTCAGGTGGTCGACGGCGGTCAGCCCCAGGTACGGCGCCGGGCCGGACAGCACCCGGGCCGGCATCGCGGTGCCCATCGCGACGGCGTGGAACGGATCGGCCGGGCCCGCGCCGGAGGTGCCCAGCATGCGGTTCAGCCAGCCGGTGCGGATCGACGTGCCCGGCGCGGCGCGCTCCAGCTCCTCCATGGCCGAGAAGTGCGACCGGTTCGGCGCCGGCTGCCCGACCGCCTGCACCGCGGCGAGCTGGCCGCCGGTCCAGTACGGCAGCAGCGGGGCGAGCGCCGGGTGCAGCCCGAAGAACGCGTCACCGCCGATCAGCTGGGCCTTCGGGACGCCGATACCGGGGCGGGCGGCGTAGTAGCCGGGATCGCCGTGCGGCACCACCGCCGAGAGGCCGTCGAAACCGCCCCGCATCGAGAGCAGCACCAGGACGTCACCCGAGTACGACGGGTCGGCCGCGAAGGCGAGGCTGGTGTCCAGCTGCGATCCGGCCAGGCCGGCGAACGCGCACGCCGTGCCGGTCGCGAGCAGGCGCCGCCGGGACAGGGTCTTCGTCATCTTCACTCCGGGGCTCATCGCAGCGCGAACGTCGGGGAGTTGAGCAGCATCGCCATCAGGTACGGGAACATCCAGCCGGCCGCCGGATCACCGGCTTTCAGCGGCGACGCCGGTGTCCTGCCGTAGAACTCGGCGAGCGCCGTCACGTGCGCGGCCGGGGGCGCCATCCCGAGCAGCCGCACGCCCAGCTGAGTGATCAGCGCGCCGTACGTGGCCGGCAGCACCCCCAGCATCCCGGTCGCCAGGTTCGCCGGCCGTACCAGCGTGTCCGGCCACCAGCCGGCCGCGATGGAGAGGTGGAAGTTCCAGCGGACCAGCAGGCCGGAGGGCGACGCCCAGGCGCTCGCCACGTCCGGGAACCCGTTCGGCGGCGCCCAGGAGAGCGGCGCCTGGCCGGCGTCACGGGCCATCGCGTAGAGGCTCTCCAGGAACTTCGTCCCGGTGGGCGCCGGACCGTAGCCGAGGATCCGTACCGTCGCCGCCAGATCCTCCAGCGGCGTCCGCGTCTTGGCACCGGCCGAGGCCGCGAACGCGGCCGAGGTGAACAGCGCCCGGAGCACCGGCGCGATCGCCGACTTGTTGTCCAGGTAGACCTTGACCAGCGCGGTGATCAGATCGGCCGGCGGGTCGTCGGCGACGAACCGGACGCAGAGCTTCGTGACGATCCGGCGAGCCGTCACCGGGTGCAGCGCCAGGTAGTCGAGGAGCGCCAGCGCGGCCTTCTCCCCGCCGGCCGCTGTCGCGTTGGCGTGCTGGAAGGAGAGGATCCGGACCGCTCCGGTGGCGTGCGCGGCCGCGTCGTACCGGTACTTCCCGGTGGCGTTGTCCACTGTCAGACCGGTCAGCAGCCGGGCCGCGGCCTTCACGTCCGACTCGGTGTATGCCAGGCCCACCGTGTGCAGTTCCAGCAGCTCACGGCCGTAGTTCTCGTTCGGCGAGGCCTTGCTGGAGAACCGGTTGTCCAGGTAGGTGAGCATCGCCGGATGCCGCGCGGACGCCTTGAGCATCGCGGCGAAAGTGCCCAGCGCATGGGTACGGATGACGGTGCGGTCATAGTCGATCCGGCTGTCCCACACGTCCCCGTGCGGGCAGGTGACGTTCAGGTGGTTGCTCCAGAAGTCCACCATCACCTCGAACAACTGGCGCTCGCTCCAGACGGCCCGGGCCACCGCCGAGAACCCCAGCTGCCACATCGGCTCCCAGCTGTACTGCTTCAGCTTGCCGGCGGTGACCAGGTTGCGGATCTGGGCGATCCCGAGCCGGGCCAGCGGGAACCGGGCGACCAGGCCGTCGGCCACCGTGTCCGGGATCGAGGACGGCTTCAGCTGACGCTCCAGCCAGGCCTTCGTGCCCAGCTTGCGGATCGCCGCGATCGACGACGGGCTGGGGCCGAACGTGGCCCGGCGCAGCAGGTGCAGCTGCGGGTCGCCGGGAACCGATGCGGCCGCGCCGGTCGTGGCGGCCGCGGCGGCGGGCGTGCCGAGGGGAAGCACCGCTGCCACGCCGGTGGCCGCGGCCACGCCCACGACCGAGCGACGCGTCATCGGCTGCTCGAATGCGCTCACGGAGGGAAATGCGCTCACGGAGGGATATGTCGGGAGTTCCCCGAGTGATCGTTGGGTTCCCTGCGGCGTGCTCCCGATTTGCTCCGGAGATACTGACCGGATGGCACAGCGCAGGGCGTCCCGGCGACGCGTGGAGACGGTCGCCTCCGGAGTGGCCGAGCTGACGCCGGACCCGGACCGGGACACGGCCTGGACGCTGCTGCTGGACGGCGCGCCGCAGTCCCACGTCGACCTCGCCGACCCCACCTACCTGCAGTTCGAGTACGTGCGCCGGATGGCCTCGGCAATCGACCTGGTCGCGCCGCCCGGCCGGCCGCTGCGCGCGCTGCACCTCGGCGGCGGCGCGCTCACGCTGCCGCGGTACATCGCTGCCACCCGGCCCGGTTCCGCGCAGCGGGTGGTCGAGATCGACGGTCCGCTGGTCGAGCTGGTGCGCGAGGCGCTGCCGCTGCCCGCCTCGGCCGGCATCCGGGTACGGATCGCCGACGCGCGCGCCGCGGTGGAGGGAATGCGCGACGCCGGGTACGACCTGGTGATCCTGGACGTGTTCGCCGGCGCCCGCACCCCCGCGCACCTGGCCTCCGCCGAGTTCGCCCAGCAGGTGGCCCGGGTGCTCGACCCGGCCGGCTGGCTGATCGCGAACGTGGCCGACGGCCCGCCGCTGAAGTACGCGCGCACCCAGGTCGCCACGATCCGCGCCGCGCTGCCGCAAGCCTGCCTGATCGCCGACGCCGGTGTGCTGCGCGGCCGCCGGTTCGGCAACCTCGTGGTGCTCGCCGGGCGGACCCCGCCGCCGCTCGCCGAGCTGTCCCGGCGTGCCGCGGGCGACTGGTTCCCCGGCCGGGTGGAGGACGATCTGGACCGCTTCGCCGCGGGGGCCGTACCGGTGCCGGACGCGGCGGCGGTCGCCTCCCCGCCACCACCGACCGGCCTCTTCGGTAACCGAAAGTAGTGGGCGGATCTGCCCTTGGTGCATGCCTGATCACCGGACTGCGTCGATTCCGGAAGATGCGATGTGATTCGTGCCCGGTCACTGGCGGCACCCGGCGCAACAGGCTGTAATCGGGGACGGCCGCGAGAAGCGCATCGCGGCGATCACGGGGAAGGCGGACGATGTTCCACCAGCACTTCCTGTCCGCGCCCGGTACGGACCTGGGACCGCTGGACACCGGGGAGCGCGTGCTCTGGCAGGGCCACTGCGCCGTCGCCGAGTACGCGTTCGACGAGGCGTCCTCGCTACCGCGATGGACCCTCCCGGAAGAGACCGTGGTCCTCGTGACGGACCGGCGGGTGCGGTACACGTACGCGAACACTTCGACGCTCAGTAGTGGTGAGCTGTTCTGGCTGTGGCCGCAGCACCTGCGTGTCCAGCCGGGCAACCGGGAGGTCGGGCGCAATGCCACGATCACCCAGATCCAGCTGGTCTGCAACGGGCCGGGCGGCAGCTTCCCGGCGCTGGTCTTCGCCGGTGGCGCGCTGGGCACGGTCGGCGACGCGGACCGCCTCGCCAACGTGCTGCGCCAGGCCATCGCCCGGTTCCGGGTGGAGAACGCGAACGAGATCGGCGTGCCGGCCCCACAGGCCCGGATGCTGTCCCGCCTGGTGATCGGGCCGGAGTTCAGCAACTATCAGGGCGGCGAGGGGCAGACCGTGACGCTGCTCGGTTCGGTCCCGGTGCCGGCGCCCGTCGAGGATGCCGCGTTCGCCGAGTCCGCCGAGTTCGGCGCCGAGGCGGAGTTCATCCAGGACGCCGAGCTCGTCCAGGACGACCGGCCGGTCTCCGCCGTGCCCACCTCAGCCGTGCCCACCTCAGCCGTGCCCACCTCAGCTGTGCCCGCCTCGGCCATGCCCGCGTCCGCGGTGCCGGTCTCGGCTGCGGCCTTCGACCGTCCCGGCCGGGAGGCCGACGCGCAGCGGGCTCAGGAGGCGATCCGCGCCGAGCAGGACAGCCGGTACGCGGAGCCCGACCTGGCCTCACGCGCGGCCAGTCTGGCGGCCCGGATCGCCGGGCTGGTCTCGGCCTCGGACGAGGACCGGCCGGGCCAGGTGACGAACCTGTCCGCGTACCTGAACGCGGACGTCGACCCCGGCACCGCCCGCTAGAACCCTCCGCGGGCCGCCCCTCAGGCAGAAGCCGGCTTCCCGGTCGCCGACGGCGCGAAACACCGGCCCTCGGCGACCCGCTCGGCGTGCACCTGATGGGCACGCCGCAGCAGGGCCATCAGCTCGTCCTCCTGGCGGATCCGGGACCGCTGGCGCTCCGGCAGCTTGCGCAGGTTCTCCTCCTCGCCGAGGAGGCGGTGGTAGATCTCGTCGCAGTACGCCGGGTCGGTCTCGACGTCGAGGAACTCGGTGGCGTGCCGGCGCGCGGCCGCCACGTGCGTCCGGGCCCGGCCCTTCGGGCTGAGCAGCGACGCCACCACCGTGATCACCAGGACGCCGATGATGATCCCGAGGGAGAGCGCGGTCGGGATCTCGGCGACGTGCACCGGCTCACCGTCGTTGATGAACGGGACGTTGTTCTCGTGCAGCGCGTGCAGCACCAGCTTCACGCCGATCAGCGCGAGGATCGCCGCCAGCCCGTAGGAGAGGTAGACCAACCGGTCCAGCAGGCCGTCGATCAGGAAGTACAGCTGTCGGAGCCCGAGCAGCGAGAACGCGGTGGCGGTGAAGACCAGGTAGACGTTCTGGGTGAGCCCGAAGATGGCCGGGATCGAGTCCAGCGCGAACAGGATGTCGGTGCCGCCGATGGCCACCATCACGAGCAGCATCGGGGTCAGCACCCGCTTGCCGTCCTGATAGGTGAAGAGCTTGTCGCCGTCGTACTCGTCGGAGGTGTGCAGGAACCGGCGCGCCAGCCGGATGATGATGTTGTCCGGCGCCTGGTCCGGGTCCTCGCTCTTCTTCCGCAGCAGGTTCCCCGCCGTGATCAGCAGGATCAGCCCGAAGATGTAGAAGATCCAGGCGAACGAGTTGATCAGAGCGGCGCCGAGCAGGATGAAGCCGGTCCGGGCCAGCAGCGACACCACGATGCCGAAGAGCAGCACTTTCTGCTGGTCCGCGCGCGGCACCTTGAAGCTGCTCATCAGCAGCAGGAAGACGAAGAGGTTGTCGACCGAGAGGGCTTCCTCGGTGACGTAACCCGCGAAGTACTCGGCGCCCATGGTGGAGCCGCCGAAGATCCAGACTCCGACGCCGAACAGGATCGCGATCGACACGTAGATCGAGGTCCACAGCCCGGCCTCGCGCAGCCGGGGCACGTGTGCCCGGCGCACGTGGAAGAAGAAGTCGAAGAGCAGCAGGCCGATGATGAAGAGAACCGTCAGCACCCACACCGTGCCGGAGACCTGCTGCATGCGCCCATCCTATGTGTGATCGGAGTCCATCACTGCCGCACGACGCTGCGACGCGGTGAGAAAGAGCACGCCGGTCAGGTTCGCGCCGCGCAGATCCGTGCCACGCAGGTCCGCACCGGTGAAGTCGGCTCCCCGCAGGTCCGCGTCACGCAGATCCGCTCCGATCAGTACTGCCCCGCGGAAGCTCGCTCCACGCAGGTCCGCGCCACGCATCCGGCGGCCGATCAGCTGCGCGCCGCTGTGATCCGGCCGGCGGCCACCGAACCGGGCGCGCGCCAGCTCACTCGCCCGGCGCAGCAGCGGATTGACCCGGCCCCGGTGCGCGTCCACGTCGAGCGCCCGCAGCAGCTCGGCGCTCCCGCCCGCGAGCCGGTCGGTCTCCTCGAGCGCGGCGGACAGCTTCGGGTGCAGGCGCCGCGCCTCGTCCAGTTTCAGCGCCTCGGTGAGGTACCACATCAGCTCGTGCAGCTGCCGCACGATCGGCAGCGCGGCGAACATGTCCCCGGCGATGCCCGGCGCCGACCGCCAGTCCTGCCCGCCGAACGTCTCCTGGGTGAGCCGCTGGCCCGCGCCGAAACAGTCGAACACCACGCATCCCGGGAAGCCGCGCTGGGGCAGCTGCTCGTGGATACCGCAGCGGAAGTCGTCCCGCAGGTTCCGGCAGGGCTGGCCGGCCGGTTTGTTCACCGCGAAGTCCGACGACTTGGCGAACGCGGGCGCCACGCAGCAGAGCCCGGCGCAGCGGGAGCAGTCAGCGGCCAGAACCGTCACTTGAGGTGCTCCGCGAGCACCGCGAGACGGGTCTTGCGGGCCTCGTCGTGGCGGCTGCGGCCCTCGTCGGTGAGCTCCACGAAGACGCCGCGGCGGTCGGTCTCGCAGTGCGTGCGGGCGACCAGGCCGCCGGTGACCAGACGCCCGACCGTGCGGGACAGGGCGCTCTGGCTCAGGTACATGACGTCGGCGAGATCCTGCATGCGGCGCTTCTCACACTCCTGCGTGACGAGACGGTCGAGCGTTTCGAACTCACTCAGCGTGAGGCCGTGCGCTTCCTGCAGCGCTCGCTCCAGGTGACCGGCAACCTCGTTGTAGCTGGTCAGCAGTGAACGCCACCGCTCGACGAGGGTTTCTTCCGGGTCCATGCCGCGCATCCTAATCCAACCGGACCGCAACATGCACACAAAAATAATGCAGCAACAATTAATGCATGGACATTAGATGCGTACGCATCTAGCGTCCGCTGAGTGACTATCACCGATTCCCACACCACGCCCGGGTCCGCCGGGCAGCGTTGGACGCCGCGGCTCTGGGGCGTGCTGGCGGTGCTGTGTGCGGTCCTCTTCCTCGACGGCCTCGACGTCTCCATGGTCGGCGTGGCACTGCCCTCGATCGGCGCCGAACTCGGCCTCTCCACCACTTCCCTGCAGTGGATCGTCAACGGGTACGTCCTCGGATACGGCGGCCTGCTGCTGCTCGGTGGCCGCACCGCCGACCTGCTCGGCCGCCGCCGCGTCTTCCTCGTCGCGCTGGCCGTCTTCGCGGCGGCCTCACTGATCGGCGGCCTGGTCGACGACGGCACGCTGCTGATCGCCACCCGGTTCATCAAGGGACTCGCCGCCGCGTTCACCGCGCCGACCGCGATGAGCATCCTCACCACGACGTTCCACGAAGGGCCGGCCCGCAACCGGGCACTCTCGATCTTCACGGTCTTCGGCGCCAGCGGTTACTCCTCCGGCCTCATCCTCGGCGGCCTGCTCACCAGCCTCGGCTGGCGCTGGACCTTCCTCGTGCCGGTCCCGCTGGCACTCGCCGCGCTCGCCGCCGGTTACCTGCTGATCCCCCGCGACCGGCCCGCCGCCGGCGGCGGCCACGACCTGCTCGGCGCCGCCACCCTCAGCTCCGGCACGCTCCTCGCGGTCTACGCCGTGGTCACCGCCCCCGAGCGGGGCTGGCTGCACCCGCTGACCATCGCCGTCGCGGCGCTCGCCGTCGCGCTGCTCATCGCGTTCGTCTCCATCGAGCACCGGGTCCGGCACCCGCTGGTCCGCCTCGGCATCTTCCGGAACGGCCCGATCGTCCGCGCCAACGCCAGCATGATCAGCCTGATGGGCTCCTACGTGAGCTTCCAGTTCATGATGACGCTCTACCTCCAGGACGTGCTGCGCTGGGAGCCGCTGCGGATGGCCCTGGCCCTCCTGCCGGCCGGCCTGCTCGTCGCGTTCAGCTCCCCGTTCATGGGCCGCCTCATCGACCGCCACGGCACCGCGCCGCTGATCGTCACCGCCATGGCGTCCCTGAGCGCCGGATACGTCTGGTTCCTCAGCACCGCCGGCGACCACCCCGGGTACCTGCTCACCATCCTGCCCACCATGCTCCTGCTGGGCGGCGGCTTCGCGTTCGGCTTCAGCTCGATCATGGCCCAGGCCACCGACGGCATCGACGACTCCGAACAGGGCCTCGCCTCCGGCCTGGTCAACTCCTCCGGCCAGATAGGCACCGCCCTGGTCCTGGCCGTCGTCACAGCCCTGGTCTCGGCAACCGCCGGCGAGGCCGGTTTCGCCCCCTTCCGCCCCGGCGTAGGCCTGGTCACAGCGGTAGCCCTGGCCGGCCTGACCCTCAGCCTGATCCCCCTGCTCACCCGGAAGCGGAGCCCGGTGTAACCCCCGCTCAACCCCCGCGCTAAGCTATATCTACCGACGCGGGGTGGAGCAGCTCGGTAGCTCGCTGGGCTCATAACCCAGAGGTCGCAGGTTCAAATCCTGTCCCCGCTACGAGTGGAAGAGGGGTCGTGTTCGCGGAAAGCGCGAACCACGGCCCCTCTTCGCATATCTGCTTGGGGGCCGAGCCCCCAGACCCCACGGTGCGGCGCCTCCGGCTCAGCGCGCCACAACCCAGGCCCACCCCGGACGGGCGAGACGGGCAGCGTGCCGCGTACCCCACCCGGATCTTGGCGATCTACGCATCACCGTGCGTGCGCAACCCGCCAAGGTCTCGACAAGCCGCCCACCGCAACCACCGCACCGCGGGGTCTGACGGCTCGGCCCCCAAGCGGAATGTGAAAAGGGACAGCGGTCAGCGGGCCGCCTGGAGCACAACGCGTTCGTGTTCGGTCAGCGGGCTCGCCCCGACGGACAGGGCTGGCCGGAGCGTCCCGGCCGGTTCTATCTGTATCGCTGCAAGATCTTCTCCATGATCTTGCGTGATTCGGCCGCCTTCTTGGCGATGACGACCAGCTCGCTCATGGCCGCGCGAGCCGGTTCCAAATCTTGGATATCAGTTATGAATAAGGCCCGGTCGAAGTACTCCAGATAGCCGACCTCCGAGGATTCGAGTCGGAGAATGGAGAAGGAATTCATCCTGAATGCCAGGCCTCCGGCCCCAGGCATCACGATCTGAATATGCACATGCGGAAATTCAGATGCCTTCAAGAGGAATTCGATCTGCTCGCGCATGATCTGTTTGTCGTTCAAACCGTCAATGAGGGACGAGTACTCAACTACCGCCCAGACCTGGGGGGTTCCGCGCTCCAGCGCCATGCGTTGCCGCTGCAGGCGTACATCGAGCAGGTTGCGTACCTCGTCCTCGCCCGCACCTCCGGAGCGTATTACCGCTTCCGCATATGCCTTGGTCTGGAGTATCCCGGGAATAAGCCGCACCTCGTACGTCTGGATGTACTTCGCGGCAGATTCAAAGGCCAGGTACGAGCGGTACCATTCCGCGAGATTGCCGTAAGGCTTCCACCATCCGGGTTCGTTCAGGCGCTGCTGCTGTCCCAGGAAGGCCAGTCGCTCAGTGGCGTCCGATATCCCGTACAACTCCAGGAGTTGGTGAAGGTCGGCCTCCTTGGTGCCGACCTTCCCGCTCTCCATCCGGCTGATCTTCGATGCCGAGGCTCGGATATGTTGCGCCGCCTCGTCCTGGGTCAGGCCGCAAGCCTCCCGCAGCCTCCGCAGCCGGCTACCGAGCAACTGCAAGGCGTTCCTCGGTCGCCCGCTGCCATCCCGCCTGGAGGACAAGTTGGGTTGCACGTCAGCGTTCCACGGTGATGCGCAGAGCGGCAGTGAGTGAAGCGAGCAGCCTGGCCCCATGAAGCTGTTGGGTGCGTGATGTCACCGCAGGAGCCTGCGAGCCAGCTTGTTGGCGAGGCCGACGCTGGCGATGCCCGTGAAAGCCGCCAGGACGGTCTGAGAGAGCCCCAGTAGGACTACGGAAAAGCACATCAGGGCAACGTCCAGCGTGGCCATCAAGGCGGCCACGCCAAGGGTGATGGGCGGCAGGCTCCCCGCCCTGACCCGGGGTCGGATGTTCTTCTGTTTCACGCCGCGTATGGTGACCGCACACCCAAGACCGAGCAAGACCATCTGCAAATGTGCAATACGTACGTCGCCCGCACGCGTTGTTACGGCGCGTGATCGACGCACGTTGATAGTGGGATCGGGTGCGCCGCGGGCGGCGTGTGGATCGCGAGGTTCACCCTTGCGGGTGAGATCAGTGCGTCTGCCGATCAGGCCGGCCTGCTGTCACGACGGCTTTCAGGGCTTGCGGCCGACGCCGCAGTAGCCGTCCAGGGCCGGCGGCAGCGGGCTGACCTCGGGGCGCCAGTGCGGTATCGAGACAACGCCGGGCTCCACTAGATCGAGCCCGTCGAAGTATCCGATGATTTCTTCCGGGCTGCGGAGATGGTAGGGATGGCCGCTCTGATTGGCGATCCGCTGGCCTTCGACGATTTCATTGCTGGTGTTCGTGCCGTCTGAGACCACCAGGTAGCTGCCGGAAGGCACCTCTCGGAGCAGGTGCTCGACGATGGATCGCGCCTCGGCGTAGTCGGCGACGTTACCCAGGATGCCGAGCATGGTGATCCCGATCGGCCGGTCGAAGTCCAGGGTGCGTTTGGCCTTGCCCACGATTCTGGCCGGTTTCTCGACATCGGAGTCGACGTAGTCGGTAGACCCCTCGGGGCTGCTGTTCAGCAGCGCCCGCGCGTGCGCGAGGACGAGTGGATCATTGTCGACGTAAACCACCCGGGCCTTGCTGTCGAGTCGCTGGGCGACCTCGTGCGTATTGTTGGCGGTGGGCAGGCCCGTGCCGATATCCAGGAATTGGCGGATTCCCGCGCCGACAAGGTGGGTGACCGCGCGCACGAGAAACTTGCGCTGTTCCTGCGCCACCTTCACGATCGCCGGGAATGACTGACGGACCTGATCGCCGACCATGCGATCGATTTCGAAGTTGTCCCTGCCGCCCAGGATGTAATTCCAGACTCGGGCGCTGCTCGGCTTGGTCCGGTCGATGTTTGGCTTGGTCATCTACTGCGCCTCTCCGCAGGCATGCCAGATTGACATCGAGCTGAAGGCTGATCCTACGGCCGTTCTCACTCTGAATCCAATCTCGCTCGTAGCTTTTGCTACCCAGACGGATGTGGATCTCGTATGCGCGCCTCGGCGAGTCGCTTCGACACGCCGACAACCGTAGACCGGCGAGAAGGGAATGTCACGGGGCAACTTGCTCTGCGCCAGGAGGGGGCCGGGGAAGTGGAGTCCCGCGATCTTGGAGGCGTATCCCGGTCTCGTAGGAAACCGCAGGTCGGCAGCGAGCCCGGCGGTTTCATGAAGATCGCGCGGCGCTCATCGAGAGGGGCGGCCGTGTTCCGTCATGTACTCCTGCTGGGTGATGTGGCCCGGTGGTCGAGATCATCCAGGTGCGGCGCGACAGGTGAATCCCCCGACCTGCCGGCGCCGATCAGCATGCCGGTCACCATCCGCGCTCGTGGCCGGGCGACCAGCCCGGACGCCGGCGTCGTGAACGTCGGCGAACGGGTGCGCCACGCCCACCATGAGGGCGATCTAGGCGATGTGGGGCTGTCTCGTGGACAGGGACTGCCAAGATCGGGGATGAGGCGGCAAGCCGGCAGTAAACCGCGAACCGCAACCACCGCACCGCACCGACCGCACCGACCGCACCGCACCGACCGCACCGCACCGCACCGACCGCACCGCAACCACCGCACCGCGGGGTCTGGGGGCTCGGCCCCCAGGCAGAATGCGAAAAGGGACCGAGGTCAGCGCTTTCCGCTGACACACGGTCCCAATTCCCTTGTAGCGGGGACAGGATTTGAACCTGCGACCTCTGGGTTATGAGCCCAGCGAGCTACCGAGCTGCTCCACCCCGCGTCGGCTTCATAAGACTAGCGCACCGTCTCCGGGAGCTGCAAAACGGCCCCCGGAGACGGTGAACACATCAGCTTCCGGCGCTGGCGGACGGCGCCACGGACGGGGCCACGGAGGGCGCCGTCGCGGGCGGGGTGCTGGCTTCCGCGGCCTGGAGCTGCTGGAAGCGGTTGACGGCGTCGTCGAGTGCCTTCAGGGCCTCACCCTGCTTGACGAAGTCGCCGGCCTGCTGGGCGGCCTTGAGGTCCTCGATGGCCTTGTCGACGGCTGTCGCGGCCTGGGCCAGGTCGCCGGTGAGCACGGGTGGCGGGGTCGCCGGCGTGCTGGGGTTCGTACCCGGCGTATTGGGTGTGCTCGGTGTGCCGGGGCTCGGCGCGCCGTTGGTGCGGCCCAGCTCGGCGAGTGCTTGCAGGCCCTTGGTGAGGTTGTCCTCGAGGACGACGTAGGTGCCGCCGTCACCGTAGGACATCAGGACCTTCTGCAGCAGCGGGGCCGCGTTGGCCTGGCTGTTGCTGCGCACGTAGACCGGTTCGACGTAGAGGATGTCCTTCTCCAGCGGCAGGGAGATCAGGTTGCCGTAGAGGACGGTGGCCTGCCCCTGTCTGCTGAGCAGCGCGAGGTCGGAGGCGACGTTCGCGTTGTTGACCATCCGTTGGTGCACCTGGACCGGGCCGGAGACGACGGTGTCGTCGGGTAGCTCGAGCACCTCCAGCTTGGGCTGGCCGTCCACGTACGAGCCGGAGATCAGCGCGGCCATGTTCTCCCGGTTCGCCGGTGTGACGCCGGCGGTGAGCTGGAACCGTGTGTCGTCCTGCTCGGGGAGTTTCACGTTCAGGTAGAACGGTGGCTGCTTGACGCCGTTCTGTGGCGCGTCCGGCGCGTTCGGGACCTCCCAGAAGTCGTTGCCGGAGAAGAACGTCTGCGGGTCGGTGACGTGGAACTTGGTCAGCAGGTTGCGCTGCACCTTGAACAGGTCGGCCGGGTAGCGGAAGTGCGAGGAGAGGTCGGCCGGGATCTGCGCCTTCGGCACGATCAGGTCGCCGCCGAACGCCTTGTTCCACGCCTTGAGGACCGGGTCCTTCTCGTCGAACTCGTAGAGGGTGACGGTGCCGTCGTACGCGTCGACGGTGGCCTTCACCGAGTTGCGCATGTAGTTGACGTCGTCCCGGGCGAGGGCGAAGGAGCCCTGACCGGTCAGTTCGTCACGCGTCTCGGTCGCCAGGTTGATCTTCTGCGCGTACGGGTAGGTCTGCGCCGTCGTGTAACCGTCCAGGATCCAGACGATCTTCCCGCCGACGACGGCCGGGTACGGGTCGCCGTCGATGGTGAGGAACGGCGCGACCTTCTCGACGCGGTCCCGCGGGTTGCGGATGTACATCAGCTTGGAGTTCGAGTTCACCGCGTCGGAGAGCAGGAAGTTGCTCTCGGTGTTCTTGATCGCGAAGACCGCGCGCCGGAAGAACGAGCCGATCGGCACGCCGCCCTCACCCTCGTAGGTGTAGAGCTCCGAGGCGTCGCTGTTCTGCTCCTGCGGCCGGTCGAACTCGACCTTCTTCTCGTCGCTCTCCTGGCCGACGATCACGTACTCGGTGGACTGCTCGCCGTAGTAGATCCGCGGCTGCTCGGCCTTGATCTCGTCGGTCTGCGCCGAGCAGTTGCCCTGGCCGGTGTTGCTGCCGAGGAAGCCGGAGACGAAGTACGGCAGGCCGGTGCCGCAGACCTCGTTGGCCGGCGCCGCCACCAGGCCGTAGCCGTGGGTGTAGACGGTGTGCCGGTTCAGCCAGTTGCGCTGCTGCGCGGTCAGTTTCTCGTCGTTGATCTCGCGGGCCCCGACGACGTAGTCCTGGGTCTTGCCATCGATCGTGTACCGGTCGACGTCGAGTTTCGCCCCGAAGTCGTAGAAGCCCCGGGACTGCTGCGACTGGGTGAACGCCTGGGACACCAGCTGCGGGTCGATCAGCCGCACGTTCTGCGCGCTGCTGTTCTCGGCGAGGTTGGCCGGTGGGCTGCCGCTGGCCGCGCTGTACTGCGTGACGTCGGTCGTCTCCAGGCCGAACGCCTGACGTGTCGAGTCGATCGACCGCTGGATGTACGGCGCCTCCTTGTCCGAGAGGCTCGGCTTGACCTGGAAGTTCTGCACGGCGAGCGGGTAGATGCCGCCGATCGCGACCGCCGAGATGGCGAGCAGCGCCAGGGAGACGCCGGGCCAGACCAGGTTCCGCATCACCGCGTTGGAGAACACGATGATCGCGATGGCGACCACGACCGAGATGTACGCCAGGATCTCCTTGGCCGGCAGCAGCGCGTTGACGTCGGTGTAGCCGGCTCCGTACAGCCCCGGCGACACGTGCTGCTCCAGCAGGAGCGCGCGCCGGTCCAGCACGTACGCCACCGCCTTGAGCAGCACGAAGATCGCCACCAGCGTGGTGAGGTGGGCGCGGGCCGCGGTGGTCATCCGGTCACCGACGCCCTGCAGACGCACCCCGCCGAAGATGTAGTGCACGGCGAGCGCGCCGAGCACCGACAGCACCACGGCGGTGAAGCCGACGCCCAGCAGGTAGCGCAGGAGTGGGTACTCGAAGATGTAGAAGGAGACGTCCACCTTGAACTCGGGGTCCTGGACGCCGAACGGTCCGCCGTTGCGGAACAGCATCCAGTCGGCCCAGCGGCTCTGCGCGGAGAGGCCGGCGAAGAAGCCGACGACGAGAGCGACCACGGTGATCCAGGTCCCCAGGCGGGGCGCCAGGATCATCCGGTAACGCTCCAGGGTGGCCTGTTCCGCGGAGTGCGGACGCAGGAGTGGCCGCAACCGGTACGCGAGGTACAGGTTGGCGCCGACCACCAGGGCCATCACCGCACCGATCGCCAGGAAGAGCAGCAGCCTGGTGATCAGGACTCCGGAGAAGACGTTCGTGAAGTCGACCTCGGAGAACCACAGGTAGTCGGTGTACGCGTCGATGCCCCACCCGAGCAGGGTGAAAAGTATGAATACCCCGACCAGGACGCCGACGGTGACGCGACCGCGCCGGCTCATCCTCGGTAGAGGACTGTTACGCATAACCAACGTTGGCTCCACACTTCGTCTGGCCGGTGATTCACCTTAACGATGTCGCATCCAGCTTCTATACGCGGCGAAACTCGTCCGTCACCACCGGTGCGGGATCACGATGCCGAACAGGGCTTCGGGGTCCCACCGGTGGAGAATGTCGCGAGAGCGGCGAGGGCGTCGTCCACCGTGGCGACCTCGGCCATGGGCAGGCCGGGCACCGCGTTGCGAAGCGCCTCGGCGCAGTTGTCCTTGGGCACCAGGAAGAGCTCGGCGCCGGCTTTCTCGGCTCCCACCAGTTTCTGCGGGATGCCGCCGATCGGTCCAACGTTACCGTTGTCATCGATGGTTCCGGTGCCCGCGATGATCTTGCCGCCGGTCAGGTCCTCGGGCTTGAGCTTGTCGATGATGCCGAGACTGAACATCAGACCGGCGCTCGGCCCGCCGATCTTCTCGAGGTCGATCTCGATGTCGAACGGGTTCGGCTGCTTGGTGTCGATCTCGATGCCCAGCCGGGGGGTGTCGTCGGCCGTGGCCTTCGTGGTGATCTGCGCGGTTCCGGCCTTGCCGTCCCGGTCGTAGCCCACGGTCAGCGTGGTCCCGGCCGGCTTGGCCCGGACCAGCTCGGTGATCTGCTCCGGACGCTCGATCCTCGTGCCGTCGATCGCGGTGATCACATCCCCGGCGACCAGCTTGCCCTCGGCTGCCCCACCGGCCGTGATCTTCTCCACGAACGTCAGCACGGGGTAGCCCAGCTCACGCAGGGCCACCGTCTCGGCGCTGGTCTGCGACTCTTTCCACTCCTGCGCGTTCTGCTCCTGGACCTGCTTCACCGTCTGGTTCGGCGGGTAGATCAGCTCTTTCGGGACGACCGCGTCCTCGCCGCTCAGCCAGCCCTCGATGGCCCAGACCAGCTCCACCTTCGACTGCACGTTGACGGTGGTGAGCCGCAGCTGGCCTTTCGAGGTCGAGGTCTCGCCCTTTTTGACCTGGATGACCTCGCTGCCGTTGTCCGAACCGAGGGTATTGACCGTGGGCCCGGGCTTGAGGACCACGTAGGGCAGGGGTGCGACCATGACACCGGCTGCCAGCAGAGCGGTGATCAGGGCGCCGAGGATGACCGTGACACCGCGACGTCTCATGCGCGTGAGCGTACCTACTCACCCTGAGTTCTCTCTGAGCTGATACCTCCCTCAGTCCGCTACGAGCATTTCGCGCGTACCGTTGGGGTCGTGCCTGATATCCCGTTCGGCTTCTCCCTGCCGGGCGCTCAGCCGCCCGACCCCTCCGACCCGCAGCAGATGCAGCAGTTCATGGCGCAGCTGCAGCAGATGTTCGCCGCGCCCGGCAGTGGCCCGGTCAACTGGGACCTGGCCCGGCAGGTCGCCGCCAGCCAGCTCTCCGCGACCGGCGACCCAGCGGTGAACATGCTGGAACGACACCAGGTCGAGGAGGCTCTGCGGCTCGCTGACCTCTGGCTCGACCCGATCACCGCCCTTCCGAGCGGCATCCACAAGGCCGTCGCGTGGAACCGCAACGAGTGGATCTACAACACCCTCGAGGTCTGGAAGAAGCTGTGCGAGCCGATCGCCGGCCGCATGGTGGGCGCCATGGGCGACCTCGTGCCCGAGGAGGCCCGCGCTCAGCTCGGCCCGATGCAGTCGATGGTGGCCACCCTCGGCGGCGCGCTCTTCGGCGGCCAGCTCGGCCAGGCCTTCGGCCAGCTCGCCGCGGAGGTGCTCTCCGCCGGCGACATCGGGCTTCCGCTCGGACCGGCGGGCACGGCCGCGCTGGTGCCGGCCAACATCAAGGCGTACGGTTCCGGCCTCGAGCTCCCCGAGGACCAGGTCCGCCTCTACGTGGCCCTGCGCGAGGCGGCCCACCAGCGGCTCTTCGGGCACGTCCCGTGGCTGCGGGCGCACGTGCTGAGCGCCGTCGAGACCTATGCCAACGGCATCACCGTGAACCGCGAGGCGATCGAGGACGCGATGAGCCGGGTCGACCCGAGCGACCCGGAGTCGATGCAGCAGATGGCTCTCGAGGGCATCTTCACGCCCGAGGACACCCCGCAGCAGAAAGCCAGCCTGGCTCGCCTGGAGACCGCGCTCGCGCTGGTCGAGGGCTGGGTCGGTCACGTGGTGGACGCCGCCGCGGCGGACCGGCTGCCGTCGGTGGCCGCACTCGGCGAGGCGTTCCGGCGCCGCCGGGCCGCGGGCGGTCCCGCGGAGCAGACCTTCGCCGCCCTGGTCGGCCTGGAGCTGCGGCCGCGACGGCTGCGCGAGGCCGGAGCGCTCTGGGCGTCGGTGGCCGAGCATCGAGGCACCGCCGGGCGGGACGCGCTCTGGGACCACCCCGACCTGCTCCCCACCGACGAGGACTTCTCCAACCCGGAGACCTTCGCGCAGAGCCGTTCCGACTGGGACATCAGCGAGCTCGACAACCTGGGCGACGGGCCCACCGAGGACTGAGTCCCTCAGCCGCCGAGGAGGGCCCGGGTGTTCTCCCAGCCCTCCAAGGCGGGGTCGAGAGTCGCGAGCTCGGCGGGGCCGCGCAGGCGGCGCCACTGCGCGGTCGAGGTGACCTCGCCGGGCGCCGGCGCGGTCCGGCGCAGCCGCTGCGGCGTGGCGGTGTCCAGGTCGTGGTCGAGGAGCCACTCCGGCGCGGGCAGGTTGGCGGCGACGCCGAGCAGCCCGCCGGCCGGCCCGCCGGGCGCCACCGCCACCGCCCTGGTGTCCAGCGGCTGCAGGAGCTTCCCGAGGGTCATGCCGGGCACATCCGGCGCGTCGGCGGCGATCACCGCGGCCTGGTCGTAACCGTCCGCCGCGGCGGACGCCAGCACCGGCAGGACGGTCGGCGACGGCACGTCGTAGATCTTCATCCCGGGCCAGGCGATCTCGTCGGCCAGCTCCCGGTCGCCCGGTCCGGCCGCGATCGCGGCGTCGGCCGCGGCGAGCCGGGCGAGCAGGTCGACCACGTCCTCGGCCAGGGCCGCACGCCAGGCCCGCAGGTCCACACCCGGCGGGCTCCACGGGACCGGGACCAGCAACGTCACCACCACGCGCCGCACCACGGACGCCAGCTTAGTGCTCGGCCATCTCCAGGTTGCCGGCAGCGGAGACGCCCTCGAGGTAACCGCGGGCGCGCTCGGCCTTCCCGAACCGGTTGACCAGCTCCCAGAAGCGGGCGTTGTGGCTCGGCACGACCAGGTGCGCCAGTTCGTGCAGGACCACGTAGTCGATCACCCACTCGGGCATCTCCTGGATGCGGTGGGAGATCCGGATGGTCGCGTCGTCCGGGGTGCAGGAACCCCAGCGGCCGTTCTGGTTGGTGACCCACCGGACGCTGGCCGGGACCACGACGTCCGCGTGGTCGGCGAGGTAGCGCGCGGTCAGCCGCCGGGCCCGGGCCAGCAACTCGGCGTCGGTGCACCTCAGGCGCTCCTCGCGGGCGGCCAGCCGGGCGAGCATCCGCTCCACCCACTCGGTCTCCTCGGCGCGCGAGAACCGATCGGGGATGAGCACGACGACGCGCTCACCGTCGCGATACGCGGACACCGTCCGGCGCCGGCGCTGACTACGCCGCACCTCAACGACAGGCTTGCGCGTGCGGGCGGTCATTACCGGCTCGCGCAGCCCAGATTCGGGTTCACGTTGAGACGCTAATCCGCCAGCCCCTGGTCACCGCAAGAGTACGGGCAATGACCGTCTCCGAAAATGTGCACTTCGGCCGCATATACCCGAAAAAATTTTCCTCAGCGGCAACATCGAAGACATCCGTCAAACTAGACCATCGTCGACTCAGGCTTCCGGCGGACCACAGGCCCGCTTTACGCCTTTCTGATGGGGGTCGTCGGCGTGTCCCGGCAAATCTGGCGGAAAAGGACACTTCGCACCGGCACACTCACGTCGTCGGTGACACCGCCGACGCTGCGTTGACATGGAACCGGCCTGACCTGGGTAAGTGACCGCCCCGGACGGGTGGCCACATCCGTGTGGCCGCGCGGTCCAGCGCCGCAGACAGGTTCGCACCCGTAGCCGCGAACAAGGCACCGGGCTGAGCGGCCGACGACACGACGAGGAGGAACCGTGGCCGACACCACATACAACGGCTACTGCGTGAAGTGCAAGGAAAAGCGCGACTTCCAGGGCAACGTGGAAGTCTCCAAGACCGGCATGAACATGGCGAAGGGCAAGTGCCCGGTCTGCGGGACCACCATGAACCGGATTCTGGGTAAAGCCAAGGCATCCTGATCACAGCGTCGTGAAAACCGCCCGGTGAACCGGGCGGTTTTCCGGCTCTTTCCGGCAGAGCCGTAACCGTGGTCGCCCGACCACGTTGAGTTAACGGGCGTCCTGTGGATAACTCCGGGCAGGCTGTGGACAACGCTGCCCGCGCCTGTGCGGGCCTGTGGATAACATCAGCGCTCCGCAGTGCCACCATGACAACCTGTCACTCATGTCCCGGACGTCTCTCCCCCGGCCGGCCCCATCCCGAGCGGCCCCATCCCGAGCGGCCCCATCCCGACCGGCCCTGTCGCGGCCGACCCTGATCCCCGGGCTGCCCCGCATCTGGCGTGGCCCCGGCGAGTTGCAGCTCGGGCTGGACGCGGCGCACGCCGTGGTTCTGAAGCTGCCGGATCCCCGGGCCGCCCGGGTTCTCGATCTTCTCGACGGCGTCCGCTCCGAGCGTGCCGTTCTGGTCCGGGCCGCGGAGTTCGGCGTGCCGCCGGACGAGGTGCGCGTGCTGCTCGACCTGCTGCACCGGGCCGGCCTCGTGCTGCCCGGCGCGGCGTTGCTGCCTCCGGCCCTGTCGCCCGAGGTTCGGGCCCGGCTCACCGGTGAGGCCGCCGCGCTGGCCCTGAGCGCCGCCACCCGGCGAGACGATCAGCCGTCCCCGGCCCTGAGCGCCGCCACCCGGCCGGACGATCAGCCGTCCCCGGCCCGGGTGCTGCGCCGCCGGCAGGCGGCCCGCGTGGTGCTCAGCGGGCGGGGCCGGCTCGGCGCCCCGATCGCGGTGGCGCTCGCCGAGGCCGGCGTGGGGCACGTCCACCCGGACCTCTCCGGCGTGGTCGGAGCCGCGGAGATAACCGGTGGCCCGCTCGGCTCCGCCGACACCGGGAGCCCGCGCCGGTCCGCTGTCGCCGCCGCCGTCCTGCGCGCCGTTCCCGGGACGGACGTGCACGGCTCCCGCCGGATGCCCGCCGGCCTGGTCGTCCAGCTGGCACACGACGAGCCGGCCGCGCTGATCGCCGCCGGGCACGCCGCACGCCGTCAGCCGCACCTCGCGGTGGCCATCCGGGACGGCGCCGCGGTGATCGGCCCGCTCGTCCCGGCCGGCGGGTCGCCCTGCCTGCGCTGCGTCGACCTGCACCGGCAGGATCGGGACGCCGGCTGGCCGGGCACGCTCGCGACGACCGGCCCGGACACCGAACCGTGCACGGTCGCCACCCTCCTCGCCGCCACCGCGTACGCGACCGCCGAGGTTCTCGCCCACCTCGACGGCCGGGCGCCGGAGACCCTCGGCGCCTCCGTCGAGATCACCACGCCGGGCCGGTTCCGCCGCCGCACCTGGCCCCCGCATCCGGGCTGCGACTGTCAGCCGCGGGCACGATCCTTTACCGGACCTTCACCACATAAGCCCAAAACCACCAGACGACAGGCAGAGTAGCCGCCGGAAGTCGGTCACAATGATCTGGTGACGGACATACCCCGCCGCGCGGCGTCCCGGACCGCCAAGCTGGCCTCGCTGCCGCTCGGCTTCGCCGGGCGGACCGCGCTGGGCCTGGGCAAGCGTGCCGTCGGGATCGCCTCCGACGTCATTTCCGCGGACATCCAGCAGCGCACCGCCGAGCAACTGTTCAGCGTCCTCGGCCAGCTCAAGGGCGGCGCCATGAAATTCGGGCAGGCGCTGTCGGTCTTCGAGGCCGCCCTGCCCGACGAGATGGCCGGGCCCTACCGGCAGGCCCTGACCAAACTGCAGGAGGCAGCGCCGCCGATGCCGGTGGCGAGCGTGCACAAGGCGCTCGCCGAGCAACTCGGGCCGGACTGGCGGGACAACTTCGCCGAGTTCGACGACAGCCCGGCCGCCGCGGCCAGCATCGGCCAGGTGCACCGGGCGGTCTGGAAACTGCCGCCGGCCCGCCGCAACGCGAAACCCAAGCTGCTGCCGGTCGCCGTGAAGGTGCAGTACCCGGGCGCCGGCGACGCGCTCGTCGCTGATCTGAAACAGCTGTCCCGGCTGGCCGGCATGTTCAAAATCATCCAGCCGGGCATCGACGTGAAACCGCTCATCGCCGAGCTGCGCGAGCGGGTCATCGAGGAACTCGACTACGAGATGGAGGCGGAGGCCCAGCGGGCCTTCGCCGCGGCGTTCCAGGACGACCCGGAGATCTTCGTGCCCCGAGTGGTGGCGTCGGCTCCTCGTGTCCTGGTCACCGAGTGGGTCGACGGGACTCCCCTGGCCGCGGTGATCGCCGGGGGCAGCACCGAGGAACGCGACGCGGCCGGCCGGCTGATGGCGACCCTGCACTTCTCCGCACCCGCCCGGGCCGGGCTGCTGCACGCCGACCCCCACCCCGGCAACTTCCGGATGCTCGCCGACGGCCGGCTCGGAGTGATCGATTTCGGCGCCGTCGCCCGTCTGCCGGAGGGCATGCCGGAACCGGTGGGCCGGTTGGTCCGGCTCGCCCTCGAGGGCCGGGCCGAGGCGGTGGTCGACGGCCTGCGGGACGAGGGCTTCATCAAGCCCGACGACGAGATCGACGCCGAGGCGGTGCTGGAGTTCCTGCTCCCGATGATCGAGCCGATCGCGGTGGATCGATTCCGGTTCAGCCGGACCTGGCTGCGTGGTGAGGCGACCCGGCTCGCCAGTCCCCGGTCACCGGCGTACCAGCTCAGCCGCAAGCTCAACCTGCCGCCGTCCTACCTGCTGATCCACCGGGTCACGCTCGGCTCGATCGGCGTCCTGTGCCAGCTGGAGGCGGAGGCGGCGTACCGGGAGATCCTCCTGGAGTGGCTGCCGGGCTTCGCCGAGTAAAGCAGCGAAATGCCGGAAGGCCCGTCCGCATCAGCGGACGGGCCTTCAATCATCTGTGGAGGAGAACGACGTTACGGGTCAGAGTCCGCCTAGTTCGCGAGCGGCCCGGTGACGGGCCTCCATGGCGATACGGCGAGCGGCGCGGTAAGCCTCAGGTGCACGGTCACTCTGAGGCCTCGGCATTCGGGCCCTCGATAACGCTTCGTGGATGAGTCTCATCTTGTTTCCTACGCTCGGGTTCATCTCGTTACTCGGCTTTCGGATATCGATCACGGTCATGGGGAGGGAGTGCATCTCAAGCAGCCAGGCGAACCGAGCTGCGGGTGTCGAGACCGTTCGCGGCGAGCCGCTCCTCGACCTCGACGGCAAGCTCGGCGTCGCGCGCGACGTCGACCTTGCGGGGACGGCCACGGGGCCGCTTGCGCGGAACCACTGCTCCACGCTCGAAGATCTCTCCACCCCAGACACCCCAGGGCTCGCTGCGCTCCACGGCGCCGGCGAGGCACTCGACGCGCAGCGGGCAGTCCCCGCAGAGCGACTTGGCCAGCTCCAGCTGGCCCGGAGTGTCAGAGAACCAGAGGTCAGGGTCGAACTTCCGACAGGGCAGGTTTGCCTCGAGCTCGACGGTCACGTCGAGTGGGGCCAGCGCCAGACTCATAAAGCCCGGTCACCTCTCTCTTCTTCTCGATCTTGAATGATCGCGATACATCTACGCACCGGCCGGTGAGCCGGCAAAAAATTAGGCCGCGGATCCCGGTTACGGGTTCCGCGGCCTCGAGGTGAGCCGGAGGTCTGTTTAGACCGGCCTTCCTCGAGGCGGGACACCGCTGCCACCATCCGTGTAGCGCTTACGGGAGATGGAGGCGTTGCTGCCAGTGAACCCAGTGGTCCCCTTGTTTCCGTCGACGAGCACCAGAACGGCTTTGCCCAGCTCGGACTGGACGAGAGCCTGGTGCGCCAACGGAGCCACGAACCGCTCAGCGGCCGGGACGGCCAGCGGGGCGGGCATGACGGGGCACAGAATGCGGGCAGCGGTCGGCAGCATCGACGGAACTGTCATCGTGTTGAGCTTCATCGTTGCCACCTCCTCCATTACCTGCACTCGTGTCCTTGACTTGGCGGGCAGAACCCCGCTCGCCAAGGTGTGATCTGAGGCTATGCCTGCCCTACAGCAGAGGGCAAACGAATTAACGGACTAACTTTCGAAGTTTTTCTGGGCAAGATCATCTGGACTCGCCCCGGCCACCAGAGCGAAGACCGCCTCGCCGTACTGACCCAGTTTCCGGGGCCCGATACCGGCGATCGCCAGCAGTTGCGCCGGATCGGCCGGGCGACGCTCCGCCATGGCCACCAGCGTGGCGTCGGTGAATACCACGTAAGCAGGAACTTTGAGTTCCGCGGCGGTGGTCGCCCGCCACACCTGCAAGCGCTGGTACAGGTCCTCGTCGAGGTCCGACGGGCAGGTCGGGCAGCGGCCCAGTTTCCGGTCCGCGCCGGCCAGCAACGTGGCCCCGCAGATCCGGCACGAGGAGACCTGCGGGCGGCGGCGGTCGGGTTTCCGACTTCCGATCCCGCGCTCACCCCGGTCCGCGGACGGCCCGCCGGACCGGCTCAGCTGCGGGAGGAAGCGGCACGGGCGGCGCGGACGGCCACCGGGGGCGCGGGACTGCCCGTACGACAGCCAGAGCCACTGGCGGGCCCGGGTGACACCCACGTAGAGCAGCCGGCGCTCCTCCTCGAGCTGGTCGGGCGTCTTGGCGTACGTCGTCGGCAGTGTCCCGTCGGCGAGGCCGACCAGGAAGACCGCGTCCCATTCCAGGCCCTTCGCCGAGTGCAGCGAGGCGAGCGTCACACCCGCCACCGTCGGCGCGTGCTGCTGCTCGGCGCGGCGGGCCAGCTCGTCGTTGAACGCCGAGAGTGAGACCTCCCGCTGCACCCGCCCGGCCTCGCCGATCGGCAGGATCTCCGGCGTCGCGGCGTACTCCTCGGCGAGCGTGACGAGCGCCGCCAGCGCCTCCCACTGCTCACGGGCCGCGCCGCCGGGCGGAGGCTGGTGACGGCTCCACCCGGTCGCCGCGAGCGCCTCCACGACCGCCTGGACCAGCGGCGTCTCGCCCGGGATCGAGCGCACGGCGGCGCGCAGCGCGACCATCGCTCCCCGTACCTCGGCCCGCTCGAAGAAGCGTTCCCCGCCCCGGACCAGGTACGGCACCTCGGCCTCGGCCAGAGCCTCCTCGTACGCCTCGGACTGCGCGTTGGTCCGGAAGAGCACCGCGATCTCACTGGCCGGCGTGCCGGACGCGATGAGCTCACGGCAGCGCCGGGCCACCGCGGCCGCCTCCCCCGGCTCGTCCGGGAAGATCTTGAGCTCCGGCTCCGGGCCGGCCGGCCGCTGCCCGACCAGCTCCAGGCGCAGTTTCGCCTCGGTCCCCCGGGCCTGCCGGATCACCGCGTTGGCGAGACCCACCACCTGCGGCGTCGAGCGGTAGTCGCGGACCAGCCGGACCACCACGGCGTCCCGGCGCTTGCGCGGGAAGTCGATCAGATAGCCGGAGGTCGCCCCGGTGAACGAGTAGATGGTCTGGCTGGCGTCGCCGACCACGGTGAGGTCGTCACGCCCGCCCAGCCAGGCCTCCAGCAGGCGCTGCTGGAGCGGGTTGACGTCCTGGTACTCGTCGACCACGAAGTGCCGGTACTGGGCGCGGATCTGCTCGGCCACGTCCGGGTGCTCCTCGATCCCCCAGACCGCGGCGCGCAGCAGGTCCTCGAAGTCGATCACGCCCTGACGGCGCTTGAGCGATTCGTAGGCGGCGAAGACCTCGGCCACCCGGGCCGGCTCGAACGGCGGCTCCCGCAGCGCCTTGGCGGCTGCCACGGCGTACTCACCGGGCTCGACGAGCGACGACTTGGCCCACTCGATCTCACTCGCCAGGTCGCGGGCGGCGGCGCGGTCCGCCCGTACCCCGGCGCGGGCCGCCGCCAGACCGACCACCCTGACCTTGCTCTCCATCAGCTCGGGCATGCCCCGGCCCTCGAGCAGCCGGGGGGCGAAGTAGCGGACCTGCCGCAGGGCGGC
This sequence comes from Actinoplanes sp. NPDC023936, assembly GCF_040639325.1. NCBI lineage: Bacteria > Bacillati > Actinomycetota > Actinomycetes > Micromonosporales > Micromonosporaceae > Actinoplanes > Actinoplanes sp. NPDC023936. The sequence continues at coordinate 162,831 of NZ_JBEZZR010000009.1, forward strand.
GGCGTGGAACGTGCGGGCCTGCACCCCTGCGGTGCCCAGCGCGGTGAGCCGGGCGCGCATCTCGGCGGCCGCGCGGGCGGTGAAGGTGACCGCGAGCACGTGCCGCGGGCTGATCTCCCCGGACGACGTCCGGTAGGCGATCCGATGGGTGATCGCCCGGGTCTTGCCGGTGCCGGCGCCGGCCAGGATGCAGACCGGGCCGGCGGGGGCGGTCACCGCCGTCCGCTGCTCCGGATCCAGCCCGGCCAGCACCGCTTCACTCCGCACGGTAGGGAATCATGACACCCCTCGGATGCGTTGTGCTTCTCAGCCGCACCGCCGTGTGACCTGGATCGAAGGAGCCTGACCGATGCTGACCATGTACTCGACGTCCTGGTGTGGGTACTGCCACCGCCTGAAGAGCCAGCTCGATCGGGAGGGCATCGCCTACGACGTCGTGGACATCGAGCAGGACGAGGCCTCGGCCGCGTTCGTGCGCAGCGTGAACGGTGGCAACCAGACCGTGCCCACGCTGAAGTTCGACGACGGGTCGGCGCTGACCAACCCGTCGATCGTGCAGGTGAAGCAGCACTTGGCGACGATCTCCGCCTGAGACGCCGAAAAGGGGGCCTTTGTCACAAGGCCCCCTTTTTCGTGTGCGGATCAGGGAATCAGCGCAGGGATGCTCGAGTCGAGCAGGCCCCGCTCCTTGAGCGCGCCGTAGAGCGGCGTGGTCTCCGGGTAGTGACCCCACTGGTGGTCACCGTCACCGTTGCCGAAGCCGCCGAGCAGCTGCTTCTGCACCTCGGTGAAGCCGTTCCACTCCGGCCGGGTCGGCAGGTCCGCGACCTCGTCGCGGATCGCGATCCAGCGCGGGGTGTAGCCGAAGAACGCGCCGACACGGGTGATGTCGGAGTAGTTGTCCGACCGGGCGTGCCAGATGCGCCGGTCGAAGACGACCAGGTCACCCGGGTTCGCCGTGATCTGGACGGCACCCTCGGGCTGCGGCCACGGAACGCCACGGCTCGGCGGGCCGGGCAGCCAGTTGGTCTTGTGGCTGCCCGGCAGGACGGTGAAGTTGCCCCGGCCGGTCTCGCTCACGTCGGAGAACCAGTACGCCAGCTTCACCGACATCATCGGGCGCGGGTCGGTCTCGATCTCCCGGTTCTGGCGGCCACCGTCCTGGTGCCAGTGCCACCAGTCCTTCTGCTTCTCGTGGATCTGCGGGTGCACGTCGATGTGCGAGTGGTACACATGCACGTTCCAGCCCAGCAGCGACCAGATGTACTTGAAAGCTCGGGGGTGGTCGAGCAGGAAGGCCAGCTCCGGCACGTGGGCGACCGGGGAGAGCTGGTGCAGGGCACCACCCTCCGGCTTCATCTTCTCGTAGTACCCCAGGATCGCGGCCCGACCGGCCTCGATCTCACTCTCGCTGAGCACCGACGGCACGATGATGTAGCCATCGCGCTCGAACGCCTCCCGCTCCTCCGCGGACATCGGCGTCCACGCCGGGGCTTCCACCTGGGTCATCGGTTCCCCTCTCGTCTTTGTATCCAAGACGCCGCGAGGCACCGAGTTGGTTGCCACCCAATCAGAAAAACTTTCTGTTAACCGTGCAGCCACTTCTCGACTAGATAGAAGGCAATCGATGAGCGCATCGGCAGGCTCATCGGCACGCCGCTCTCCGGATCGACGTAACCACCGGCGATCATCTTGGCGATCGCGTCCCGGGAGAACCAGTGCGCCTCGTCGATCTCCTCCGGGTCGAGGCGCAACGCCTGGGCGGGATCGGCGACGGCGTGGAAGCCGAGCATCAGCGAACCCGGGTACGGCCAGGACTGGCTGCCCGCGTAGCGCAGTGAGCTCAGCCGGATGCCGACCTCCTCCTGCACCTCGCGGACCACCGCCGCCTCGGCCGACTCGCCCGGCTCCACGTAACCGGCGAGGCAGGAGAACCGCCGCACGCCGTCCGCCCCGGTGGGCCAGGCCGCGTTGTGCCCGAGCAGGCAGCGGCCGGACGGCCCGGCGGCGCCGTCGTGCACCAGCACGATCATCGCCGGGTCGGTCCGCGGCCACATCAGCTGGCCGTCGGCGTCGGCGCGGGCCCAGCCGGCCTCCACCGTGGTGGTGGGCTTGCCGGTCCGCGGCGAGAAGGCGTGGCTGCGGTGCCAGTTGCCGAGCGCCGCCGCCGCGGTGAACAGGCCGGCGTCCCGGTCGTCGAGCAAGTGGCCGATCTCCCGCAGGGTCGACGCGCGCCGGCCCCCGGAGGCCGTGACGGGGGCGTCAACGGTCCAGATCGGGGTGCCGTCGAGATCCTCGCCGAGGAACCAGCGCTCGGCCTCCGGCGCCTCGGACGACGGCACCAGGACCAGTGCGACGCCGCCGTCCGGACGGTCGGAGACCAGGGCGCGGCCGCCCTTGTCGAGGTCGACCACGAGGACCTGACCGCGCGTCCACGCCTCGGCGAGCCAGGCGTCGTCCTTACGCCGGTGCGCGGCGCGGTCCAGGGTGGTACGGGCCAGCGGCGGGGTACCGGGTTGCTCCCCCAGGTCTGGCTGTTCAGGTTCGGTCACTCTGTGCTGCGCTCCACGGCCGTCAGTACGGACAGTTGCGACTCGATCTTGTCGGCGTCGCCGAGCACCACGGTAACCGCACGGGAGGGCGCCAGGTACCGCGCTCCGGCCGCGAACACCTCCTCACGAGTGACAGCGGCGATCGCTTCCGAGTGCTCGCGCAGGTGCTCCAGGCGCAGCCCGAAGCCCGCATAGACACTGGCCAGGCCGGCCAGCCCGGACTGGGTGGACATGCCGAGGCGCAGGGTGCCGAGCGCGTACCGGCGGGCCTGTTCCAGCTCCTCCTCGCCGGGCGGGAGGCTGGCGATGCGGCCCAGCTCGTAGAGCGTCTCCAGCAGCGACGGCCCGGTCACCTCGGTGGCCACCTCGGCCGCGCCCTGCCAGGTGGACCCGGCCACGTAGTGCTCGACCACGGAGTGCGAACCGTACGTGTAGCCCTTGTCCTCGCGGATGTTCTCCACCCACCGGGACGAGAAGTACCCACCGAAGATCAGGTTGGCCACCGTGAAGGCGGCGTAGTCCGGATCGGTCCGGGTGATGCCGGGCAGCGCCAGCCGCAGCGACGACTGCACCGAGCCCGGCCGGTCGACCAGCAGCAGCGGGCCGGTCCGGATCTCCGGGGTGGGCGGGATGACGCCGTCCGGCGCCGATCCGGTCCAGCCGCCGAGCACCTTCTCCGCGACGTCGATCGCCCGGTCCGGGTCGATGTCGCCGACCAGCACGAGGGTGGCGCCGGCCGGGCGGACCCGCTCGGCGTGCAGCTCGCGCAGGCCGGCCGGGTCGACCGCGCGGATCTCGTCGGGAGTGGGGGTCTGCACCGCGTACGGATGGGTGTCGTAGATCCGTTTGAGAAGGGCGACCCGGACCAGGTGCGCGGGCTGGCTCAGGGCGACCTGGATGCCGTCGACCAGGCGCTCCCGCTCGGTCGCCACCTCCTCCGCCGGGTACGTGGCGTCGGTCAGCACCCCGGCCAGCAGCTCCAGCGTCCGATCCAGACCGGCGGCCAGCGCGTTTCCGCTGATCAGCAGCCGGTCCGGGTCCAGGCCGGCGGCCAGGCTGCCGCCGACCGCCTGCAACTCGGCGGCGATGTCGATGCTGGACAGCGCGCTGGTGCCGGTGAAGAGCGCCTGGGAGAGCAGCGTGGCCGGGGCCAGCGGCGCGCGCCCGAACGGGATGCGCAGCCGCAGCTCGACCAGCGGCACCGCCGAGCGGCGGATCGCGATCACGGTCAGCCCGTTGGACAACCGGCGCTCCGCCTCGCGCGGCAGGTGCAGTTCGGCGTCCGGAACCAGGTCCGGCAGGGTCTTGATGCTCACTGGCCCGCTCCCGGGATGACTTCGATGCTGGCGCGGCACTCCGGGCGCAGCGTGGACGCGGCGGCGACGATCTTCTCGGCGGTGACCTCGCTGACCAGCTTGGGCAGCTCGTTGAGGAGCCCCGGCCGGCCGCGCTGCAACTCCAGGACGGCCATCGGCTGGGCCCGGCCGAGCACGTCGTCGGTGCCCTGCAGCAGCCGGGTCGCCATCCGGGCCTGGGTGCGGTCCAGCTCGCCGGCCTTGAGGCCGTCGGTGACCAGCCGGTCGAGCTCCTCGTCGATGGTCTGCAGCACCTTGCCGGCGTCGCCGCCGGGCGGGAGGTGGGCCTGCAGCAGCAGGGCGGTGGGGTTGCGCACCTGGTACTCGTCGCCCATGAAGCCGAGGTAGCCGCCGAGGTTGGTGGCCGTCCGGTCGCGCTGGACCAGCCGCTCCACCAGCCGGGAGGCGTCGCCGTCGGTGAGCACCTCGGCGAGCACCGCGTACGGCAGGTAGGCGTCGAAGTCGCTGATCGGGTCCGGCACGCCCCAGCCGGCCGCCACGGCGGGCAGCGGCGCGATCCGGTCGATGTAGGTCTCGCGTTTCTCCTCGGTGAGCCCGGGCTCGGCGAAGTCGGGCAGCTCCGGCGCCGGCCGGGCCGGCACGTCGCCGAAGTGCCGCTCGATCATCGCGGTCGCCTCGGCGACGTCGAAGTCACCGGCGACCGAGAGCACCGCGTTGCCGCAGGCGTAATAGCGGTCGAAGAAGCCCTGCGCGTCCTCGACGGTGGCGCTCTCCAGGTCCTCGAACGAGCCGTAACCGTCGTGCGCGTTGGCGAACGTATCGAACATCACCGGTGGCAGCTTGAGCCACGGGAACCCGCCGTACGGCCGGTTCAGCACGTTGACCCGGATCTCCTCCTTGACCACGTCGACCTGGTTGCGCAGGTTCTCCTCGGTGAGCCGGGGGCCGCGCATCCGGTCCGCTTCGAGGAAGAGCGCGCGCTCCAGGCCGCCCGACGGCAGCTCCTCGTAGTAGTCCGTGTAGTCCAGGTGGGTGGAGCCGTTGAAGGTGCCGCCGGCACCCTGCACGTGCCGGAAGTGGGCCAGCTTCTCCAGGTTCGCCGAGCCCTGGAACATCAGGTGCTCGAAGAGGTGGGCGAAGCCCGTGCGGCCTTCCGGTTCGCTGCGGATGCCGACGTCGTAGACGACGGCCACGCCGACCACCGGAGCACTGCGATCCGGTGACAGGACCACGCGGAGGCCATTGCCGAGGGTGAATCGCTCGACCGGATATTTCGTCGCGGGGATCTTGATTCTGGGCGCCACGGTACGAATCTAGCGTGTCGGCACGGATCCGCGCGGTAGTCGAGCCGCCCGCGCGGGGGTAGCGGTCCGATGACGCGGAGTAAATGCACCGATATCCGCATCCGCCGATCTTTTCGCGTCGCGCGCTGTTACCCCGATCACCTTGACGCACTAAACCTATCTAGTCCAGTATTCCCATCCAGCAGATAGGTAATACAAAGAATCGGGAGGGGGCGGCCGGTCGTGTACGTCTCGGCACGCACGGACTACGCCGTACGCGCGATGCTCGCGGTCACCTCCGAGCACCCTCACCTGGTCAAAGCCGCCAGCCTGGCGGCCGTCCAGGACATCCCGCTCAGCTTTTTGCAAGGAATCCTGCTCGACCTGCGCCGCGCCGGGCTGCTGCACAGCCATCGCGGAGTGGACGGCGGGTACGCCTTGGCCCGCCCGGCCGAGGAGATCACCGTCGGCGACGTGGTCCGCGCCGTCGGGGGTGCCCTCACCACCGTCCGGGGGTTACCCACATCAACGGCGACCTACCACGGTGCGGCGACCGCGCTGCACGACGTGTGGATCGCCGTCGAGGCGGCCATCGAGGGCGTTGTCGACCACAAGACCCTGGCCGAACTCTCCCTGAACTCCGTGAAGAAGAACTAGGAGTGAGCATGAGCTCCCGCACCATACGTGCGCTCGCCCTTGCCACGGCCGCTGTCGCGGCCTCCACCGCGCTGGCCGCTTGCGGTTCGAACGACGACAACACCGCCGAGGGTACGAGCGGAGCAGCCGCCGAAGCCAAGACGATCAACCTGGGTTACTTCCCGAACATCACCCACGCCCCCGCCCTGGTCGGCGTGAACAAGGGTCTGTTCAAGGAGGCGCTCGGCAGCGCCACCACCCTGGAGACCAAGACCTTCAACGCCGGCCCGGCCGCGATCGAGGCGCTGCTCTCCGGCGCGATCGACGCGACGTACATCGGCCCGAACCCGGCCATCAACGGCTGGTCCACCTCCAAGGGCACCGCCCTGAAGATCATCGCGGGCAGCACCTCCGGCGGCGCCGGCCTGGTGGTCAAGGAGGGCATCAACTCCGCGGCCGACCTCAAGGGCAAGAAGATCGCCACCCCGCAGCTCGGCAACACCCAGGACGTCGCGCTGCGCGCCTGGCTCAAGGAGAACGGGCTGAACGCCGACACCAACGGCGGCGGCGACGTCTCGGTCCTGCCGCAGGACAACGCGACAGCGATCCAGGCCTTCGCGCAGGGCACCATCGACGGCGCCTGGGTGCCCGAGCCGAACTACAGCAAGCTGATCCTGGAGTCCAAGGGCAAGGTCCTGGTCGACGAGAAGACCCTCTGGCCGAACCAGGAGTTCGTGACCACCCACCTGATCGTCAGCCAGAAGTTCCTGAAGGAGTACCCCGGCACGGTCAAGAAGCTGCTCCAGGGCCACATCTCGTCGGTCAAGTACATCAACGACAACAACGCCGACGCGCAGACCGCCGCGAACGCCCAGATCGAGGCGCTCACCGGCAAGCCGCTGAAGCCGGAGATCCTGGCCGCCGCGTTCAAGAACCTGAAGTTCACCCACGACCCGATCGCGTCCTCGCTCTACACCAGCGCGAAGCACGCGGAGGACGTCGGACTGCTCAAGCCGGTCGACCTGAACGGCATCTACGACCTCGGCCCGCTGAACGAGCTGCTCAAGGCGGACGGTCAGCCCGAGGTCAGCGACGCCGCGGCGTCCTGACGGATCGCATCGATGGGAGGGCGAGTATGAGCACGGTTGTCCGTATCGACGACGTCACCAAGGTGTACGGCTCGGGGGGCAATGCTCTGCTCGCCCTCGACCACATCTCACTCGACGTCCAGCAGGGAGAGTTCGTCTGCCTGCTCGGCGCCTCCGGCTGCGGCAAGAGCACGCTGCTCTCGCTGGTGGCCGGCCTCGACAAGATCACCACCGGCAGCCTGGACATCGGCGGCCGCCACGTCGCGCTGATGTTCCAGGAGGCCGCGCTCTTCCCCTGGCTCTCGGTGGCCGGCAACATCGAGCTGCCGCTGCGCCTCCAGGGCATCGGCAAGGCCGAACGCAGGAAGCGCGCCGAGGAGCTGCTGGAGATCGTCCGGCTCGGCGGCTTGGGCGGCAAGCGGCCGCACGAGCTCTCCGGCGGCATGCGGCAGCGCGTCGCCCTGGCCCGGGCTCTCGCCCAGAACGCCGACGTCCTGCTGATGGACGAGCCGTTCGGCGCGCTCGACGCGATGACCCGGGACATCCTGCACGACGAGCTGGAGCGGATCTGGCGCGAGCAGGAGCTCACGGTCCTCTTCGTCACCCACAACGTGCGCGAGGCGGTCCGCCTCGGCGACCGGGTGGTCCTGCTCAGCAGCCGCCCCGGCCGGGTCATCGAGGACTTCAAGATCGACCACCCGCGCCCCCGGCGCATCGATTCCACCGAGGTCTCGAGCCAGGCCGCTGAGATCACCGACCGGCTCCGCGCGGAGGTCGCCCGCCATGCCAACTGAGCACTCCGCCACCAAGGCCGCGGTCCAGGGCCTCGCCCCGGACGCGTTCCCGCCGCCCCGGGAGCCCGAGGCCGCCGACCTGGCCGCCGCCGACCGCGTCAGCGGCCTGGACGCGCTGGAGCTCGGCCCGAAGAAGGAGAAGGGCAAGCTCGGCAAGCGGATCTGGAACAGCACCTGGCCGAAGCTGCTCGCTATCGCGATCGTCGTCGGGATCTGGCAGGCGGCCGTACTCGCCGAGTGGAAGCCGATCTACGTGCTGCCCGCTCCGCTCGACGTCTTCGCGGTGCTCAAGGACCTGGTCACCACGGCCGACTTCTGGGACGGCGTACGCCTCACGATGACCCGGGCGATCACCGGCTTCTTCCTGGCCGTGGTGATCGGCACGGTGATCGGCGCCGCGGTCTCCCGGTTCGCCCCGCTGCGAGCCGCGATCGGCTCGCTGATCACCGGTTTGCAGACCATGCCGTCGATCATGTGGTTCCCGCTCGCCATCCTGCTCTTCCAGCTCGGCGAGAGCGCGATCATGTTCGTGGTCGTCCTCGGCGCCACGCCCTCGGTGGCGAACGGCCTGATCAGCGGCATCGACTACGTGCCGCGAACCTGGCTGCGGGTCGGCAAGGTGATGGGCATGAAGGGCCTGGCCCAGTACCGGCACCTGATCCTGCCGGCGTCACTGCCGTCCTTCGTCTCCGGCCTCAAGCAGGGCTGGGCGTTCTCCTGGCGCAGCCTGATGGCCGGTGAGCTGCTGGTCATCGTGCCGGGCACGGTCTCGATCGGTGTGCGGATGCAGAACGCCCGCGATCTGTCGGACAGCGCCCTGGTGATCAGCTACATCATCGTGGTCCTGGTGATCGGCATCCTGATCGACCAGCTCTTCAACTTCGCCGACAACAGCCTGCGCCAGCGCTGGGGACTCAAGGAGAGCTGAGCTGAGCTTGCTGGCTTCGCTTCGCTCCGCGGCAAAACGCTGTGCTTGCTGGCTTCGCTTCGCTCCGCGGCAAAACGCCTTAGACCCGGTGAGTTGGCCGCTGGTTTCCCGCCGCCCGCACACCCCGCGGGCGTCGGGAAACCAGGGGCCAACTCACCGGCGGCGTTTTGCGGGTTCGCGGGTTTGTGGGTTACAGGGGTCTGACGGAGTTGAGGACATCCTCTACTACGTAGTCGAACTGCTTGTGGGTGCCGGGTATCGACACGTACAGGATGGCGGCGGTGGGTTTCCCGACGTCGATGACCGCCACCGCGGAGAGCTCCTCAGTGGCGGTCAGCCCGTTCGCCTCGAACCGCAGGCGGAACTCGCTCACCCAGGCCGGCAGCCCGCCCAGCGTGGTGACCTCGTCGCGGAGCGGCTCCATGGTGTTCGGCTGCGGGTAGTACTCGGCCCGCACGTCCGCCGCCACCTGCCGCCCGACGCACTCCAGGTCGAGGGAGACCGCGTCGTTGTCCGCCGCCGGCACCGCGCCGGACAGGATCGACGCGTGGTACTCCCCGCCGCTGTACACCTCGGTGACGAAGTGCTGGCCCACCCGGTACGGCACCTCCAGCGTGCCCGCCTTCCACACCGTGTCCCAGACCTGCCAGGGCGCGCCGTACCTGCGGTAGGAGATGCCGGCCTCGGAGTCGGTGGTCCGCTCCCCGGTGGCCGGCGGCGCCGCGCTCGGCCGCTGGGTGGGCGCGCCCCCGGGCGACTCGGCCGGCGCGGGACACGCCTGTGCCAGCGGCGGCCGCAGATCGGCCGGGCCGGCCGCCTTGTCGCCGCCGAACGGGTTGCTCTCCGCACCGAGGATCACGATCAGCAGCACGGCCAGACCGGCGGCCAGGATGCCCGCGGCGATCCCACCGAAGATCCGCAACTGCCGCCGGCGCCGTTCCGGTCCACCCGGGCGCGGCGCCTCCGGCGGCGTGGGCGGATCAGGGGCCAGCGGGGGTACGCCGGAAGCGGTGACCATGCCCGACGACCATGCCCCGCCGGACCGGCTCCACGCGTTCCGTTCCGACATGCTCTTCAGTGAACACCACGAGAGGTAACCGGGCTCGGCACGGCCGCCGGCATTGTCCACCCGTACCACGCCTTTCCCAGAAATCTCAGCTACCGTGCTGCCATGGAACTGGTGTATCCCCCTGTTGTCGGTCTGGCGAAGACTCTGTTTCGCGTGCTCGACCTGAAAATCGAGGTCGAGGGCGGCGAGCACATCCCGTCGAGCGGCGGGGCGGTGCTGGCCAGCAACCACTCGAGCTACCTGGACTTCATCTTCTGCGGCCTGGGCGCACAGCCGTCCAAGCGGCTGGTCCGCTTCATGGCGAAGAAATCGGTCTTCGACCACACGGTGAGCGGTCCGCTGATGCGCGGCATGAAGCACATCCCGGTCGACCGCAAGGCCGGCACGGCGGCGTTCCGCGCGGCCACCGACGCGCTGCGGAACGGTGAGATCGTCGGCGTCTTCCCGGAGGCGACGATCAGCGAGTCGTTCACCATCAAGGGGCTGAAATCGGGCGCCGCGCGGATGGCGCAGGACGCGGGCGTCCCGCTGATCCCGATGGCGGTCTGGGGCCCGCACCGGCTCTGGACGAAAGGCCGCAAGAAGGAGCTGACCAAGCGTCACGTGCCGGTGCTCATCAAGATCGGTGAGGCGCTGCACGTGCCGGAGGGCGCCACGCCCGAGGCGGCGACGGCCCTGCTGAAGGAGCGGCTGAGCGGACTCCTCGACGCTGTCCAGAGGGCGTACCCGGAGAAGCCCGCCGGTGACGACGATCGCTGGTGGCTTCCCGCCCACCTCGGCGGAACCGCCCCGCTGCCGCCCGCGGCGGCACCGTCCGCGGCGGCGCCGTCCGACGTTCCCACCGTGTGACGCTCCCCGGCGTCTGACCGAAAAAGATCAGTGAAGCCCTCGGCGTGCCGAGGGCTTCACCGATGCCAGCGCCTCACTCGTTCCAGGGCTTCGCTCCTGCCCGGGCTTCGCTCTGCCGCTGAAACGGCATCGGCGCCGCACCCGGGCTGGGCACGACGCCGATTTCAGTTGAGACCTACGGCTGCTGGCGACAGCCGATCAGGCTCGGAATCAGACGGAGCGGATGTTCGCGGCCTGCGGGCCCTTCTGGCCCTGGGTGACCTCGAACTCAACCCGCTGGTTCTCCTCCAGGCTGCGGTAGCCCGACATCTGGATCGCGGAGAAGTGGGCGAAGACGTCGGCGCCGCCGTCGTCCGGGGTGATGAATCCGAAGCCCTTGTCCGCGTTAAACCACTTCACAACGCCGGTAACCATGATCGTCTCCTCGACGGTCGATCGTTCCTGCCCATTATGGACGGGAACGAGGTAATAAGACCCGCATTCTGCGGGACTCGTGTCGCCGTACTGATCGCCCGTACCGGAGAAACCCGGGTTACGACAAAGAGCGCCTGGGGCAGACTTCCCCACAGGCGCTCCTGAGTACTTGGGAACCAAACTGACAACGCTCGCGAGCGTATCACGACAAAGGAGGCCGGGACGTGCTCGGTATGGAAACGGCGCGGCAACTGAAGACCGCGGGGCTGATCTGGAAGCCCCGTCCGGGTGATCGGTTCGCGGTGCCGGACCGGGATCTCGACGACGAGTTGTTCGTGCTCAGCAACATGACGATCCAGGTGCACGACCGGCCGGACGGGCGGATCATCGGCTTCAACGGCACCACCGAGTGGGCTCTCGACGACGTCGAACTCGACGAGGCGATCTGGCTGCCCCGCGAAGATCAGCTGCGGGAACTGCTCGGCGGCACGTTCCGGGAGCTGCGTCGCGAGGGAGGCGATTATTCGGTACGCGTTCAGCTGCTCGACACCGAGCGGGTGTTCGTGGCGTCCAGCGCCGAGAAGGCGTACGCGGATGCCCTGATCCACCTGCTGGCCGCCGCCGGTGTTCACTCGTCAGAGTGACTCCTCCGGCACCTCCTCGATCAGCGCGGCCAGCCCGGCGGCGTCCATCAGATCGGCCGGACGCACCGTGACCTGCTCCCGGACGTAGTGGAAGCCGGCCCGGACCCGGTTCACCGGAACGCCCGCGAGGGTCGCCCAGGCCAGCCGGTACGCGGACAGCTGCACCGCCGCGGCCTCCGCCTCCGCGCCCGACGGCCGCCGCCCGGTCTTCCAGTCGATCACGTCGAAACGGCCGTCCCCCTCGGCGAAGACCGCGTCCATCCGCCCGCGCACCACCACCCCGGCCACGGTCGTGGCGAACGGCACCTCCACCTCCACCGGGGTCCGGTCGGCCCACTCCCCGGTCAGGAACGCCTCCTGCAGCGCGGCGAGCTCCTCGTCACCTGCCGCGCCCTCGTCGGCCGCGCCCGGCAGCTCGTCGATGTCGATCAGCCGACTCGCTCCGAACCGCTGCTCCAGCCAGGCGTGAAACGCGGTGCCCCGCCGTGCCTGGGGCGCCGGGCGGCGTGGCAGCGGACGCCGCAGCGATCGGGCGAGCGCCTGCGGGTCCCGCCGGAGCACGACGAGCTGCGAGACCGACAGGTGCGGCGGGAGCGCCACCTCGGCCGGGCCGTCCTGCCGGGTCCGCTCGGACCGCTCGGCGAGCAGCAGCCTCGCCTCCCGCCGCCAGCGAGCGATGTCCGGGTCCGCGCTCTCCCCCGCCTCGTCACCGGCGTCATCGGCCCGGCCCGTGCGCACCGGGTCACCGGCCTCGGGCCGGACCGGGCGCACCGGGTCACCGGCCTCGGGCAGTCCCGCCGCGTCGGCGGCATCCGCGGCCCGCGCCGCCACCTCCGGCTCACTCGCCGCCAGCTCGACGAACGCCTCCGCCACCGACGCGTCCGGATCCGTGATCATCCGGCGGATCAGGTCGGCGGCCGCCGCCATCGCCGGCCGGCGCGTGCCCAGCGGGTCGGACGGCCACTCCGCGCTCGCCACCGCCTGATCACCGGGGTTCGACTCCCCCGGCGCGGGCTCCGGCGTCCACCTGTCCACCACACCCGCCCCGGCGGCGCAGGCCTCCCGGATCTCGTCGAGGAAGACCGACGGTCCGCGTGGCCGCTTCACGCCCTGGCCCCACCAGTACCCCGAGCAGAGCAGCAGGCGGCGGGGACGGGTCACCGCCACGTACGTGAGCCGCCGTTCCTCCCGTTCGTCGTGCTCGCGCCAGGCTCGGCCGAACGCCGTCAGCGCGCCCGCCACGTCCTTCTGGTCGGCCGCTCCGGACAGGTCCAGGTCCGGCAGCCCGTCGGCGTCGCCACGCAACGGGAACGGGAGCACCCCGATCCCGCCCAGATAGTGGTCGGAGGCCCGGGTCTGGCCCGGCCAGACACCCCGGCACAGGCCGGCCACCGCGACCACGTCCCACTCCAGGCCCTTCGCGGCGTGCGCGGTCAGGATCTGCACCGCGCCCTCGACCACGTCGACCTGGCCCGGCTCCAGGCCGCGCTCCTCCTCCTCGGCGGCGGCCAGGAACGCGAGGAACCCGGCGAGCGTGCCGCTCTCGTTCTCGCTGCTGTAGCGGGTCGCCGCCTCGCCGAGCGCGTCCAGGTGGGCCCGGGCCAGTCCGGCGTCGCCGGCCGCCCAGCCCCGGACCGCCACCTCGACGTCCAGGCCGATGGTCCGCTCGATGTCCGCGAGCAGGTCGGGCAGCGGCTGGTCGAGACGCTGCCGCAGCGCGCCCAGCTCCAGCCCGTACGCCCGGAGCCGCGCGTACCCCTCCGCCGAGTACTGCGCCGCGATCCCCAGGTCGGCCATCGCCTCGACGAGTGTCGCGTCGTCCAGCCGGTCGGCTGTCGCGTCCGCCTCCTCGGCGTCGGTCGGCGACGGGGTGCGGGCCGCCGCGATCGCCCGGGACCGGCGGTGCAGCGCCACCAGGTCACGCGGGCCGATCCGCCAGCGGGCGCCGGTCAGCAGCCGCAACAGCGAGGCCCCGTCGGTCGGGTCGGCCAGCACGCGCAGGGTGCAGACGATGTCCCGTACCTCCGGGGTGTCCAGCAGGCCGCCCAGGCCGACCACCTCGACCGGAAGGCCACGGGACCGCAGCGCCTCCTCGATCACCGGAATCTGGCTGCGGACCCGGACCAGGACCGCGCTGGTGGGCCGGCGTTCCAGCGGGATCTCGGCGGCCGGGGCGCTGGGCAGGCCGGCGGCCAGGCGCCACCCGGTCAGCATCGAGTCGGCGATCCACTCGGCCTCGTCGGCGTACGTCGGCAGCAGCGCGCAGGTGACGGTGCGGCCGCCGACCGCCTCGGCCACCCGCTCGGCCGACGTGAGCTCGGTGACCACCGCCCCGGCCCGCAGCGGCGCCGAGACCCGGTTCGCCACCGCGAGGATCTCCGGGCGGTTGCGCCAGCTCTTGGAGAGCGTCTGAATCCACGCCGGATGTCCCGCCCGGTCGGGGAACTCGGTGGCGAAACGTTCCAGCGTCCCCGCCGAGGCGCCGCGCCAGCCGTAGATCGACTGCGAGGGGTCGCCGACCGCGGTGACCGCGTGGCCGCCGCCGAACAGGTTGTTCAGCATCGTCACCTGGGCGTGGCTGGTGTCCTGGTACTCGTCGAGCAGCACGATCCGGAACCGGCCGCGCTCGATCGCGCCGACCTCCGGATGGTCCCGCGCCACCAGGGCCGCCCGGGCCATCTGGTCGCCGAAGTCCATCGCCTCCAGGTCGAGTTTGCGCTGCTGGTAGAGGCGGACCAGGGGCAGCAGGGTGAGCCGCTGCTGCTGGCGGCGGAGCATGTCGGCGACATCCTTGTAGACCCGGCCCGGGAACTCGGTGACGTCCGCGTAGAAGCCACCGGTCCAGGCGGAGACGTCGTCCGGCGTCCGCAGGTGCTCGGCGATCTCGGCGGAGAGCGCCAGCACGTCGTCGGTCACAGTGCCGGGCGCCCGGTTCAGGCCGGTCATCTCGCCCGTGTACGCCCGCACCAGCGAGTCCACGATCTGCCAGCGGGCGGCCTCGGTGAGCAGCCGGGCGGACGGCTCGTAACCGGCGCGCAGGCCGTGCTCGGTGACGATCCGGGCCGCGTAGGCGTGGTAGGTCGAGATGGTCGCCTCGCCGGCGAACGCGTCGTCCCGGCCGAACCGGCGGATCAACTGCCCGACCCGGGTACGAACCCGGTGCGCCAGCTCCCCGGCCGCCTTGCGGGTGAACGTGAGCCCGAGGATCTCGCCCGGATGCGCGTACCCGTTGGCGACCAGCCAGACCACCCGCGACGCCATCGTCTCGGTCTTGCCGGACCCGGCGCCCGCGACCACCAGCAGCGGGGCCACCGGGGCCGCGATGATCGCCTCCTGCTCGGCGGTCGGCGGCGGCAGGCGCAGCATGCGGGCCAGCTCGCGCGGCGTGTACCGGGGACCGGAGTCGGCGCGCCGGCGTGGCCGGGGTGGTTCGGAACCCTGCCGGCTCGGGTCGGGCGTGTGCCGGCTCATTTCGGGCGGGTGCTGACTCATTGTGGTTCGACGACCTGCCGCCCCTTGCCGGAGATGGGACAACTCGTGCGGACCGGGCAGACCCGGCATCGGCTGTTCGCCACCGCGGAGAACGTCGACGCGGCCATCGTCTCGGCGGTCCGCCGGACCATCTCGTAGGCCCACTGCGGGTCGGTGGCCTCGGTCAACGGCACCTGCATCTGCTCGCGGGCCTCCTTGCCGGGACCGAGCTGGACGAGAGCCGCGCCGCCGCTGTCCGTGCCGTAATCCGCGAAACCGCCCGCGTCGACCGCCGCCTGATAGCCCGCGAGCTGCGGGTTCTCCGCCACATCGGCGCCGGAGACGGCAGTGCTCTTGCCGGTCTTCAGGTCGATCACCACGAGCCGGCCCTCGTCGTCGATCTCCAGCCGGTCGACCCGCCCGGTCAGCTGGATCGGCCGCCGCTCGTCCTCCAGCCGCACCGTGAACTCGTGCTCGATCGCGAGCAGCCGCCGCGGGTTCACCGCGAGCCAGCGCAGCAGCTTGTCCACCATCCCCTGCGCACGCTCCTGCTCCGGGCCGGCCAGCCAGCGCGCCGCCAGCTCGATCGAGTCGAATCGGGCGCTCACGTACTCCACCAGCTTCTCCCGGTCCGCGTTCGCGTCCTCGGCCAGCATCGCGGCGGCGTGCACCAGATTGCCGATCCCCTGCGCGGGACCGGCCGGGGCCGCGCCACCGTGCCGTTCCAGCAGCCAGCGCAGACTGCAGCGCAGGGCGCTCTCCATCGACGAGGGCGTGACCTTCACCGCGTCACCCTCGTCGATCAGCGGCCGGTCGTCGGAGAGCGGGCGCAGGCCCCACCACTCGTCCGGGTGAGCTCCCGGCACACCGGCGGCGGCCAGCGTGGCGAGCTCGGTCGCCGCGGCGCGCCGCCGGGCGGGCGTTTCCCGGTCCGACACCACGACGGTACGGAGTTCGGCCACCAGCGACGCGAGAGTCAGCGCCCGGGGCGCCCGCCCGACCGGAAGCTCAGCATCCTCGGCCGCCGCGTCCCCGGATGCCGCATCCACCGGCTCCGGGTCCTCGGGCTCGGTGTCCTCGGGCTCGGTGTCCTCAGGCTCAATGTCCTCAAGTTCCGGGTCCCCGGGCTCGGCGTCCTCAAGTTCCGGGTCCTCGGGCTCGGCGTCCTGCTCCGCATCTGCCGCATCCGCGGCAGCGGCGTGCTCCACGTCGTCGGGGCCCGCGTCGCCGGAGTCGGCATCCGGGGAGTCCGGGCTGGGGGGCGGGCCGGCGTCCCAGGGGTCCGGCTCCGGCGGGTCGTCCGGCGGCGGCGTGTCCGGGCCGCCCGCCGGGCCCGCGCCGGGACCGCCCGCCGGGCCAGCCGCCGGGCCGGCCGCCGCCAGCTCGGTCAGGAACCGGCTCGGCTGTTCCTCGCCGCCCATGCCCCCGCCACTGCTCGCTGAGGCCACCGCGGTCACCACGAGCCGGCGCCGGGCCCGGGTGATCGCCACGTAGAACAGCCGCCGCTCCTCGTCGAGCAGCGCCGAAGTCTCCCCGGCCACCGCCGCCGGACCGGACGCGGGACGGCCCGCCAGCACGTCGACCAGGCGTTCCGAACCGAGCAGGCTGCCGCGTAGGCGCAGGTCCGGCCAGATGCCCTCCTGCACCCCGGCGAGGACCACGACGTCCCACTCCAGGCCTTTCGCCGCGTGCGCGGTGAGCAGCCGGACCGCGTCGCCCCGGTCCGCGCTCGGCGCGATCGAGTCGGCCGGCAGGTCCTGCGCGAGAACGTGCTCCAGGAACACCTCGGTGCGGGCGCCGGGCAGCCGGTCCACGAACCGGGCCGCCGCGTCGAAGAGCACCACCATCGCGTCCAGGTCCCGGTCGGCCGCCTCGGCACGCCAGCGCCGGGCACGGCCCGCCTCCCGCTGGTCCGGCATCGGGACCGAGCCGGTGCTCATCGCGTACCACCTGTCGGCCAGGCCGCTGGCCCGCCACACCGCCCAGAGCACGTCCTCCGCGCTGGCGCCCGGCTCGGCCGCGGCTTTGCGGGTCACGTCGATTAGGTGGGCGAGGCCTTTCGCCGGGCGGGCCCAGCGGCGGTCGACCATGTCCAGCCCGGCAGGGTCCCGCACCGCGTCGACCAGCAGCTCACCGGAGGGCCGCCGGTCACCCGCGGCGAGGGCGAGCGCGCGCAGCCCTTGCCGCAGCCGGCGTTCGGCCAGCGGGTCGGCGCCGCCGAGCGGCGAGTGCAGCAGCGCCACCGCCGCCTCCTCGTCGAGCACCCCGGGATCGAGCGCACACCGCAGGAGCAGCAGGAACGGCGCCACGGCCGGCTGCAGGTGCAGCGGCAGGTCCTCGGCATGCGTGACGGTCGGCACCCCGGCGGCCGCGAGCGCCCGCTGCACCGACGGCTGCTGCAACGAGGTCGACCGCATGACCACGGCCATCCGCGACCACGGAATCCCGTGCAGCAGGTGAGCCTCGCGCAGCGCGTGAGCGATGTAGGCGGTCTCCGCGGCCGGTGACCGGAACGTCCGGACGACCGCCTCCGGGACCAGCACCTCCCCATCCGATTCGGCGTCACCGCCGGCGCGCGCGTCGCCCGGATCCGGAGCGGCCGGGAGCTCGGCGGAAGAGAGCTGCTCGGGGGTCGGGGGGAACATCGCCCGGTGGCTGATCGGGCCCCGCATGCGGCGGGCCACGCGACCGGTGGCGGCCAGCAGCGGGGCGGCGACCCGGTAGTTCGTATGCAATGTGACGGTGGGGGCCGGCGCGCCCGCCGGCGTGCGGAAGCGGGCCGGGAAGTCGCCGACCAGCGACGGGTCGGCGCCCCGGAAGCCGTAGACCGACGAGTCCGGGTCGGCGAAGGCGACCAGCGGCTTGCCGCCACCGGCGACCAGGGCGAGCAGCTCCAGCTGCGCCGGGTCGGCCTCGGCCAGCTCGTCGACGTAGACGTAGGCGAGGCGGCGGCGCTCGGCGGCCAGCAGGTCGGGCTCGTCGGCGAGGAGACCGGAGGCGGCACGGACCAGCTCGGCCGGGTCGTAGGCGGTCGAACCGCGGGTGGTGACGTCGCGCAGGGCGAGGACCGCGACGTACTCCCGGAGGAAGCGCGCGGCCGCCGGCCAGTCGTCGCGACCCAGCCGCTCGCCGAGCTGAGCCAGCCGGACCGGGCCGACGCCACGCTCGGCGGCACGCTGCATCAGGTCCCGCAGCTGCTGGGCGAAGGCGCGGGTGCCC
This sequence comes from Actinoplanes sp. NPDC023936, assembly GCF_040639325.1. NCBI lineage: Bacteria > Bacillati > Actinomycetota > Actinomycetes > Micromonosporales > Micromonosporaceae > Actinoplanes > Actinoplanes sp. NPDC023936. The sequence goes on from NZ_JBEZZR010000009.1 coordinate 181,094, forward strand.
AGCGCCGGCCGCAGCTCCTCGGGCCAGCCGATCGGGTCGTCCTCCCGCGCGGCCGGCTCGGACGCCTCACCGGCGACGGCCAGCAGCTCTCGGATGATCAGATCCTGCTCGGGACCGGTGAGCAGGCGTGGCGACGGCTCACCGCGCTCGGCCGCGGCCCGGCGGAGCAGGCCGAACGCGTACGCGTGGAAGGTCCGCACCAGCGGCTCGTGCACGATCCGACCGGCCACGCCGGCGATCCGCGCCTCGATCCGGTCACGCAACGCCGCCGCGCCACGACGCCCGAACGTGAGGACCAGGATGCGCTCCGGGTCCACCCCCTCGGCGATCCGCGCCGCGACCGACTCGATCAGAACCGTGGTCTTGCCCGTGCCGGGGCCGCCCATCACCAGCAGCGGGCCGCGGGTGTGCGCGGCCACCCCGCCCTGCACCGCGTCGGGCAGCAGCTCGGGGACGGCCGGGCGGGGACGCCGGACCAGGCGATAGGCCGGCCGGCGCACCGGGGCTGGGGGGACCGGCGTGCTCACGGCATCAAGGAAAGCACGCCGGTACGACGTTCTTCGTCAGCGAGGTACGCCGGGATCCGCCGAATCCGCGCGACGGCGACCGAGGGGTCGGCCGCGAGCAGGCGGTAGCAGCAGGACCCCTCAGACGGCGAGTGCGCCCTCGATCAGATCGACCGCCTCCGGGACCGTCCGCGCCACCACGATCATCTCCATCGCGCCGGGACGGACGAACTTCTTGTCGACCAGCCCGTTCAGCCAGCTCAGCAGGCCGTCGTAGAAGCCGTCCGGGTCGAGCAGCACCATCGGTTTGCGATGCACGCCGAGCGTCGCGGTGGTCCACACCTCGAAGAGCTCGTCCAGCGTGCCGAGGCCGCCGGGCAGGGTGAGGAAGGCGTCCGACCGTACGATCATGAGGTTTTTCCGGGAGCTCATGTCGTCGGTCACGACGAGCTCGTCGGAGCCGAGGTCGGCCACCTCGAGGTCCACCAGGCACTGCGGAATGATCCCGAGGGTCCGGCCGCCACCCGAGCGGGCGCCGTCGCCGACAGCGCCCATCATGCCGACGCAGCCGCCGCCGGAGACCAGCACGTGCCCGCGCTCGGCGAGGACCCGGCCGGTCTCCTCGGCCAGGTCGAGCCAGCGCTGTTCGAGTGTGGTGGAGGAGGCGCAGAACACGCAGACCGCTGCCACGTCAGAGTTTCCCCTCGGCGAGCGCCGCGTCGGCGTCCACGATGATCCGGACCGCCTCGGCGACGTCGTCGGTGACCTGTAACAGTTCGAGATCCATGGCGTTGATCTTGCCCTCGTCGAGCATCCGGCGCTTCATCCAGTCGAGCAGGCCGCCCCAGTACTCGACGCCCATCAGGATGACCGGGAAGCGGGTCACCTTCTTCGTCTGGACCAGCGTGATCGCCTCGAAGAGCTCGTCCAGCGTGCCGAACCCGCCGGGCAGCACGACGAAGGCCTGCGCGTACTTCACGAACATGGTCTTGCGGACGAAGAAGTAGCGGAAGTCGATGCCGACGTCGACCCAGTCGTTGAGGCCCTGCTCGAACGGGAGCTCGATGCCGAGCCCGACGGACATCCCGCCGGCCTCGGTGGCTCCCCGGTTCGCCGCCTCCATGACGCCCGGACCGCCGCCGGTGATCACCGCGTAGCCGGCCTCGGCGAGGGCCGCGCCGAGGCTCTCGGCCAGCTCGCACTCGAAGCTGTCGGCGCCGCTGCGGGCCGAGCCGAAGACGCTCACCGCGGGCGGCAGGTCGGCCAGGGTGTCGAAGCCCTCGACGAACTCGGAGAGGATGCGCAGCGCCCGCCAGGCGTCCTTGGTCTTCCACTCGCCGCGGTGATGCGAGTCGAGGAGTTTCTCGTCGGCCGTGCTCGGCGGGATGGAGTCGCGGCGCAGAGTGACGCCTCCACGGTGACGCTCCGGGCCTGGACTCGATCGCCCGTTGGTGCTCTCCGTCATGCGTCAAAGGTAGTGCGGACGGTCAGTACCCGGTGAATAACCGGGTGCGTTTCGACAAGAGGATTGCGACCCGCAGACCTTTTTGCCAGATTGAAGCAACCGACCGTAGCCCTGTGACGTCTGTACTGTTACCGACCCCAATCACTGGCAGGTGCCTGTGACAAACCGATACGAGCGCCTCAAGATGCAGCGCCGCATGCAGCGCCGGATCCGCCTGGTGGTGGAGGAACGGCGGATGGCTTTCGCGGCACGTGACACCGAGCCCGTGGTGGATCCCGAGGCGACGATGGAGATTCCGCTGCGCGCCGTCGGCCGCGTCGCGGTGCAACCGGGTTAGGGCGCCGGCCGGCGGTCAGGGCGCCAACCAGCGGTCAGGGCGCCAGCCAGCGGTACAGCGTGGCCGCGCCGTCCCTGATCTTGCCGATCTCGACGTGCTCGTCGGGGGCGTGCGCCAGCGCCGGGTCGCCGGGTCCATAGTTGAGCGCCGGGATGCCGAGCGCCGCGAACCTGGCCACGTCGGTCCAGCCGAGCTTCGCGGCCGGCTCGATGCCGATCGCGCCGAGGAAGTCACGGGCCGGCGCGGCGTCGAGCCCGGGCAGCGCGCCCGGCGCCGAGTCGGTCACCTCCAGCTCGTACCCCTCGAAGACCTCCCGCAGGTGATCCAGGGCCTGCTGCTCGGAGCGGTCCGGCGCGAACCGCAGGTTGACGTCGATCCAGGCCTCGTCGGGCACCACGTTGCCGGCGATGCCACCGGAGATCCGGACCGCGCTCAGCCCCTCCCGGTACGTGCAGCCGTCGATCGTCACGGTCCGCGCGTGGTAGCCCTCGAGCCGCCGCAGCACCTCGCCCATCGCGTGGATCGCGTTGACGCCACGCCACGCCCGCGCGGTGTGCGCCCGCCGGCCCTGCGTCCGTACCCGCACCCGCATCGTTCCCTGGCAGCCCGCTTCGACCACCCCGTACGTCGGTTCCAGCAGCACCGCGAAGTCGGCCTCCAGCCACTCCGGGTGCGCGCTCGCGACCAGGTTCAGCCCGTTGAACTCGGACTCGATCTCCTCGGCCTCGTAGAAGAGGTAGGTGATGTCGTACGCCGGGTCGGGCAGGGTGGCCGCGAGGTGCAGGGCGAGGGCGACCCCGGATTTCATGTCCGACGTGCCGCAGCCGTAGATGAGGTCCTCGGCGACAGTGGACGGCCAGTTGTCGTTGATCGGCACCGTGTCGAGGTGACCGGCCAGCACGACCCGCTGCGCGCGACCGAGCTCGGTGCGCGCCATCACCGTGTTTCCGATCCGGTGCACGGTCAGGTGCCCGACCCGGCGGAGGGCGTCCTCGACGCAGTCGGCGATCACCTTCTCGTCGCGGGAGACGGACTCGATGTCGACCAGGGCGCGGGTCAGCTCGACCGGGTCTACCAGCACGTCCGGGGTAAGCGGGTTGGCCATGTGCGCACCATACCGGTGGTCCCGGAGCACGCAGATGGCTCGTCAGGGGTCCGGTAGGGTTCGGGTCGTGGAAACCGCGATCTCGACTGTGCCCGCCTGGGGCATCGGCCTTGCCACCGTGACCGCCGAGGGGCAGGTGCTCGACACCTGGTTCCCGGCCGGCTATCTGGGCCTGGGCGAGGAGCCCGCCGACGCTCCGGCGCTCCCGGCCGGGCAGACCGGCCCGAAGCTGCTTCCCGGACTCTCGACGGTTGAGGTCCGCGTCACGATCAAGTCGCTGGCCGACCCGATCGCCGACGCGTCCGACGCGTACCTGCGGCTGCACCTGCTCTCGCACCGGATGGTCCGGCCGAACGCGCTCAACCTGGACGGCGTCTTCGGCAAGCTGGCGAACGTGGCCTGGACCTCGGCCGGCCCGTGCCCGCCGGAGCGGGTCGACGAGCTGCGCTTCCTGGAGCGCGCGGCGGGCCGTCAGCTCGCCGTCTACGGCGTCGACAAGTTCCCGCGCATGATCGATTACGTGGTCCCGGCCGGCGTGCGGATCGCCGACGCGGACCGGGTGCGGCTCGGCGCTCACCTCGCCCCCGGCACCACCGTGATGCACGAGGGATTCGTCAACTTCAACGCGGGCACGCTCGGCACCTCGATGGTCGAGGGCCGGATCGTGCAGGGCGTGGTCGTCGGGGACGGCTCGGACATCGGCGGCGGTTCGTCGATCATGGGCACCCTCTCCGGCGGTGGCAAGGAGAAGGTGCGGATCGGCGAGCGCAGCCTGCTCGGCGCGAACGCCGGTGTCGGCATCTCGCTCGGCGACGACTGCGTGGTCGAGGCCGGCGTCTACATCACCGCCGCGTCCAAGATCACGCTGCCCGACGGCCGTGTGGTGAAGGCCATCGAGCTGTCCGGTGTGAACAATCTCCTCTTCTGGCGCAACAGCGTCTCCGGCGCGCTCGAGGCAAAGCCCCGCAAGGGTACGGGCATCGAGCTGAACAGCGCCCTGCACGCCAACGACTGATCAACTACTGACAACGCCTGATCAACGACACTGGTCAGACGCGTAACGACCTGGCGGCCGCCGTGCGAACGGCGGCCGTCAGCGTTTCCAGGATCTCCGACTCGATCTTCCAGCGCTGCCAGTAGAGCGGCACGTCGAGATGCCGGCCGGGCGCGATCTCGACGTAGCCGCCGGTGGCGAGATGCGGCCGGGCATGCTGCTCCGGCACCATCCCCCAGCCCAGACCGAGCCGGATCGACTCCTCGAAGGACGCCGCCGCCGGCACGTAGTGCACGGGCGGATGGTGCCGGCCCTCCAGAAGACCGCCGGTCAGGAACCGGTGCTGCAACTCGTCCTTGCGGTTGAAGACGACCACCGGCGCGCTGCTCAGGTCGGAGGCGTCGAATCCGGGCGCCGCGACCGCGAGATAGCGCATCACGCCGAGCCCCTCCACCCGGCAGCCCTGCACCGGGGTCCGCTCCGAGGTGACCGCCGCCATCGCCGTGCCGTCGCGCAGCAGCCCGGCCGAATGGTCCTGGTCGTCGGTGTGCAGTTCGAACAGCACGCCGGGCACCTGGACCAGCACCGGCAGGAACCAGGTGTTCAGCGAGTCCGCGTTCACCACGATCGACAGCCGGGTGTCGTCACGGGCCTGCGCGAGAGCCTCCCGCTCCAGCAGCGCGACCTGACCGGCGAAGCGGACCAGCGCCTGCCCGGCCGTGGTCGCCACGCACGGCTTGCCCCGCCGCACCAGCACCTGGCCGACGGACTGCTCCAGCGCCTTGATCCGCTGGCTGACCGCGGACGGCGTGACGTGCAGCGCACGCGCCGCTGCCTCGAAGCTGCCCTGTTCCACCACGGCCTGGAAAGTAGCGAGCTGCACCTGATCCACGTAAGGAAATCTAATCCGTCTTCAGAATCTTTAGCTGGAGTGCACGCCGGAGAAAACCTAGCGTCGGAGGCATGCTCACCTCCGCACTGGCCGGCTTCGCCGCGTCCGCCGTGCTCATCATCGCCATCGGAGCGCAGAACGCGTTCGTCCTGCGTCAGGGGCTGCGCCGGGAACACGTACTCCCGGTGGTGCTGACCTGCGCCTTCTCTGACCTCGCGCTGATCTGCGCCGGCATCGCCGGCCTCGGCGCCGTGATCAACGCCCAGCCCGGCCTGGTCACCGCGATCCGCTGGGTCGGCGCCGTCTTCCTCCTCGGTTACGCGGCGCTCGCCGCCCGCCGGGCACTGCGACCGCAGCGGCTGGAGACGACCGGCCAGGCGCCGGCCACCCTCCGCGCCACGCTGCTCACGTGCCTGGCGCTCACCTACCTCAACCCGCACGTCTACCTGGACACGGTGCTGCTGCTCGGCTCGGTGGCACAGCAGCATCCGCACCGCTGGCTGTTCGGCATCGGCGCCGCCACGGCCAGCCTCGTCTGGTTCTTCGCGCTCGGCGCCGGCGCGCACCGGCTCGCCCCGCTGCTGGCCCGGCCGTCCGCCTGGCGGGTGCTGGACGGCCTGATCGCGACGGTGATGACCGCCCTGGGGATCACGCTGATCGTGCAAGCTTGACTCTCCAGCAGGTCGAGACACCAGGGTCGGACACCGTGAGCGAGACACGAGGCATCGGCGACGCGGCGCGGGCGAGCGGTCTGAGCGTCAGCGCGCTGCGCTACTACGACGGCGCCGGCGTGCTGGTCCCGGCCGTCGTGGACCCGGCGACCGGCTACCGCCGGTACACCGCCGACCAGATCAAGGCGGCCCGGCTCATCGCCGGGCTGCGGCGGGTGGGCATGCCGGTCGCGGACATCGCGCAAGCGGTCCACGACCTTCCCGACCCCTCCCGGGTACGGGTGACGCTGGACGCCCACCTCACCCGGCTGGAAGCCGGGCTGGCCGATGCCCGTCGTGAGCTCCTTCGCCTGCACGCGCTACTCGACCTGGAGGAGAACCTGATGACCCGCCTGACCCTGTCCACCACCGCTCTGCACGCCGCGCTCGACGCGGTCCGGTTCGCGGCGGCGGCCGCCACCGACCCGGTCCCGCCGGGCGTGCTCTTCGAGACCGGCGAGGGGATGCTCACCCTCGTCACCACCGACCGTTACCGGCTCGCCGTCGCCTCGGTCCCGGCCGAGGTGGAGGGACCGGCGGCCCGGCGGTTCCTGCCGCTGGACCTGGCCGACGACATGCGCGGACTGCCCGCCGGGCCGGCCACCCTGGACCTCACCGCGGACCGGGCGCGGGCGCAGGCCGGCGACGTGATCGTGGAGGGCAAGCCGATCGAGATGGACTTCCCGGACTACCAGCGGCTGCTGCCGGCGACCGGCGCGGGGACCCGGCGGATCGCGGTGGACACGGCCGTCCTGCGTGAACAGCTCGCGGCGGCGCCGGTGGTGCCGAAGGAGCACGACGGTCACCCGTACCCGGTCTCGATCCTCGGCCTGGACCGGGCAGGAAGCCTGCGCCTGGTCACCGAGGGTGAGTGGGAGGCGGACCAGGACGCGCACGTCGCGGTGAACCGGGAGTTCCTGCTGCAGGCGCTGGACGCCGGCGGGCCCGGGCAGCTCGTGCTGGAGCTGGACGGCCCGCTGCGACCGCTCGCCGTCCGGGTGCCGGGCGACGAGAGCCGATTCTCACTGCTGATGCCGGTCCGTCCCTGACCCTCCCGTCCCGGGCGTCCGCCCCTGGTCAGAGCTTCGCTGGTAACCGTTCAGACACAGTCCGGCACCGGTACCGCAAGAGACCCGTGATCGAGTCGCTGATCCGGCGCGGGCCCGGTTACGTTTCCCGGGTGCGCAGCAACCGGCAGGGGGAAGAGCTCAACGCCGCGGCTACCGGCGCCTCCATGACCGGGTGGGAATTCGCCTGGCTGGACGGCCTGGCCGTGGAGTCCGAGCCGTCCTGGTCGTACCCGGATCTCGCCCGCCCGCTGCTGCGCCGCTCCTCGAGCGTGCTCGACCTGGACACCGGGGGCGGCGAGCTGCTCGCCGAGCTCGCGCCGCTGCCGCCGCACACCGTCGCGGTGGAGAGCTGGGCCCGCAACACCCCGGCCGCCGCGGCGCGGCTCAGCCCGTTCGGCGTGCCGGTGCGCACCGAGCTGCCGGCCGGGGAGAACGAGTTCGACCTGGTGCTGAGCCGGCACGGGCGGCTGCCCGCGCCGGACATCGCCCGCCTGCTCAAGCCGGGTGGCGTGCTGCTCACCCAGCAGGTCGGCAGCGACGACCTGGCCGATCTGAACGTCGCGCTCGGCGCACCGCCACCGCATCCGCGCCGGTGGGACGCCGAGGTCGCGGCCGCCTCCCTGCAGACCGCCGGCCTGCGCGTGACCGAGGTCCGCGAGGAGCACCCGCCGGTGACGTTCCGGGACCTCACCGCGGTGGTCCATCAGCTGCGCACGGTGCCCTGGCAGATCCGCGACTTCACCCCGCAGCGGTACGAGCGGGCCCTCGCCCGGCTCGGCGCGCTGATCCGGGCGCGCGGAGAGTTCACCGCCCGGGCGCACCGATTCCTGCTGCGCGCCGAGCGTCCGCTCGCGGCGTGAGGCCGGCGCGCGTCGCGGCTCGTCGTTGGGCGGCTGTCCGGGCTGGGTGGCACGGTCCCGGCTGACCGGAATCGCCCGTCGACGCAATGGCATCGTGCGATGTCATCACTCAGGTGGGTTAAACCGTATGGCCACACCTGTCCGATTTATGCGCTGGAACGGCGTACGGAAATCCGATCACATCGGACATCTCCATCGGGGAACGTTGGATGAGCGCCGACACGGCACATTCCGACGAGCCTTCGAGAAGGAGCGAGCCGCATGTCCCACCGCAGCGCACCACCAGCGGCCGCCGGGGAGGCCGTCCCGTGAATCGGCGCGACGTCCTGACGACCTTCCGTGAGGGCGGCGCCCGGCCCAACCGCGGGCCCGGCGACCCGCAGCGGGACTGGTCCCGCGGGAAACCGCCGGAGCCGAGCATCGAACTGGACCCGGCGGACCACGAGGAGCCCACCTGGGAGGTGCACCGCCCCGGCTCTCCCCGGCGCCGGTTCGACCGCCGGGCCCGGGTCATCCTCACCGCCGCCGCCGTCGCGGCCCTGCTCGCGAACGCCGGCGCGGCCTGGGCGTACTGGCGGTTCACCGGACCCGGCGGCGAACCCGCGGCAGACGTCGGCACGGTCGCTGCCGGCACCCCGTTCGAGCTGGCGCTGAGCGCCACCTCGGACCCCGAGCAGACGCTTGCCGCCGACGGCTCCGGCAACCTCACGGTCACCGTGACCAACCAGCATCCGGTACCGATCCGGATCACCGCGATCCGGCCGGGCGCCGGCCGCGCCACGGTCGACGACGCGCACCGCGACGCCGGCTGCCCGGCGCCGCGGGTGCGGGTCAGCCGCGAGGTGTTCCCGGTCTCCTGGGACGTTCCGAAGAACACCGTGGGGGCGTTCGTGCTGCCCGGCGCCCTCTCGATGCGGGCCGGCGGTCCGGCCGCGTGCCGCGGTGCGACGATCATCGTGCCGATGCGGGCTCAGGCCGTACGGCCCTGAGGTTCTCCGGCAGCGGCCCGGCGCCTGGCCCGGCACTGCGTGTGGAGTTGGGGTGCGGAGCGCGCCTGAAGTCAACACTCAGACGGGCTTTCCGGCCTGCGTGTGGAGTTGGGGTGCGGAGCGCACCTGAACTCAACACGCTCGGGTCGGCTTGGGGGCACTTCGGGTGCGTGGCGAGGTGCAGGTTTTCGCGGGCCGGATCCGGTCAATCAGTCAGGACATGACGCGGATCTCGGTGGTGACCGGCGCGAGCGCCGGAATCGGACGGGCGGTGGCCCGTGGACTGGCCGCACGCGGGGACGCCGTCGCGCTGCTCGCGCGCGGCGAGGACGGCCTGGAAGCCGCAGCGGACGAGGTGCGCCGCGCCGGTGGCACAGCGCTCCCGCTCGTGGTGGACGTCGCCGACGCCGCCGCGGTGGAGGCCGCCGCGGACCGGGTGGAGAAGGAGCTCGGGCCGATCGACCTGTGGGTGAACGACGCGTTCTCCAGCGTCTTCGCCCCGTTCCTGGAGATCGGGACGGACGAGTTCGCGCGGACCACCGAGGTGTCCTACCTGGGGTACGTCTACGGCACCCGGGCCGCGCTGTCCCGGATGATCCCTCGCGACAGCGGCGTTGTCGTGCAGGTCGGCTCGGCGCTGGCGTATCGCGGGATCCCGCTGCAGAGCGCGTACTGCGGCGCGAAGCACGCGGTGCAGGGATTCACCGAATCGGTACGCGTCGAACTGCTCCACGACAAGCGCAACGTGCACGTGACGATGGTCCAGATGCCGGCCGTCAACACCCCGCAGTTCGGCTGGGTGCTGTCCCGCCTGCCCCGGCACGCCCAGCCGGTGCCCCCGATCTACCAGCCGGAACTCGCCGCCCGGGCGGTGCTCTACGCCGCCGACCACCCGAAGCGCCGGGAGTACTGGGTCGGCGGCTCGACCGCGCTCACCCTGGCCGCGAACGCCGTGGCGCCCGGCCTGCTCGACAGGTACCTGGCCCGGAAGGGCTTCGACAGCCAGCAGACGTCCCAGCCGCATGACCCGGACCAGCCGGCCAACCTGTGGTCGCCGGCCGACGGGCCGGCCGGCCCGGACGCCGGAGCGCACGGCGAGTTCGACGATCAGGCGAAGAACCGCAGCCTGCAGCTCTGGGCGTCACAGCACCACGGACTACTGGCCGGCGCCGCGGGCGTGGCTCTCGCCGGCGCGGCCTGGGCCCTCCGCAGGCGCTGATTTCTTCCCGGCGCTGATCCCTGTCGAGCGTTGATCAGGTGCTGGTGGGTCGGCCCGGCAGGGTGGGCCGGCTGATGGTGACGGTGACCCGGACCTGGGCGCGCACGGTCTGCGCCTCCGGCTCCAGATCCAGCGCCGGCCCGCTCTCCGCGCTCCGCGCCCGGACGCCGCCGGCCGCGAACGCCATCGGGCCCTCGTCGAAGCCGCCCGCGCCGTCGTTGATCTCGACGAGCTCGGCGATCTCGGCGCCGACCGCTGCCGCGTACTCCGCGGCCCGGGTCAGGGCATCGGTGATCGCCGCGCCGCGGGCCTCCGCGCCGGCCCGGCTGCCCGGCCGCAGCTGCCACCACGGCCCGTCGACGGTGGTCAGCTCCTCGGCGGCCAGCCGCAGCATCAGGTCGCCGAGCACGGTGAAGTCGGTGACCAGCACCTGCGTGCCGATGCTGCCGTGATAGGCCGCCACCTCCTCGCCGCGCCGCTTCGTCTGCGGGTGGACGTGCAGGCCGGTGGTCTCGCGCCGCTCGATCGCGGCGGCGAACCCGTCCAGCACCGCGGCGATCGCGGCCGAGCGCTCGGCGAGCCGGTCCAGCACGGCTTCCCGGTCACGGCCCTTGGCGGCCGTCCGGACGTGGACGGCCGCGATCTCGGGCGGGACCTCACGGACGGCCTCGCCCCGGGCCACGACCACCGGCGAGCGCTCCATGATCGATCTCAGAACGGCTCGGCGAGCCGGTCGGCCGCGGCCGCCACCCGCTCGTCGGTCGCGGTCAGGGCGATCCGCACGTGTCCCGCCGCGGCCGGGCCGTAGAAGGCGCCGGGCGCGGCCAGGATGCCGCGCCGGGCCAGCCGGTCGACGGTGACCCAGCAGTCCTCGTCGCGGGTCGCCCAGAGATAGAGGCCGGCCTCCGAGTGGCTGATCTCGAAACCCGCCTTGGTGAGCGCGGACCGCAGAGTGTCGCGGCGCGCCGCGTAGCGCTCACGCTGCGCGGCCACGTGAGCCTCGTCGTCCAGCGCCGCGACCATGGCCGCCTGCACCGGCGCCGGCACGATCATGCCGCCGTGCTTGCGCACCGCCAGCAGCTCACCGACCAGGGCCGGGTCGCCGCCGACGAACCCGGCGCGGTAACCGGCCAGGTTGGAACGCTTGGAGAGCGAGTGCACGGCGAGCACACCGGTGTAGTCGCCACCGGTCACCTCGTCGGCGAGCACCGAGACCGGGGTGCTCTCCCAGCCCAGCGAGAGGTAGCACTCGTCGCTTGCCACGACCACGCCGCGCTCACGGGCCCAGGACACCACCTTGCGCAGGTGCTCGACCGGGAGCACCTTGCCCGTCGGGTTGGACGGCGAGTTGATCCAGAGGAGCTTGACCCGCCGGTCCGGGCCGAGCGCGGTGAGCGAGTCGGACCGGATCACCTCGGCGCCGGCCAGGCGGGCGCCCACCTCGTACGTCGGGTAGCAGACCGACGGGATCACCACGACGTCACCGGGACCGATCCCGAGCAGCGTGGGCAGCCAGGCGACCAGCTCCTTCGACCCGATCGTGGGCAGCACGCCCAGCTCACCGGAGGCGCCGCAGGCACGGGCCAGCCAGCCGGCGATCGCGGCGCGCAACCGTGGCGTGCCGGCGGTCAGCGGGTAACCGGGCGCGTCCGAGGCGTCCGCGAGGGCCTGCCGGACGACCGGCGGGACCCTGTCGACGGGGGTGCCGACCGAGAGGTCCACGATGCCGTCCGGATGGGCCGCGGCGATCGCTTTGGCCGGCTCCAGCAGGTCCCAGGGGAAGTCCGGCAGGGCCGACGACAGAGCGCTCAGTGCCCTTCTCCGCGCGGAGGCTGGGCGATCACGAACGGGGTGTCCTTGTCGATCTTGCCGACCTTGGAGGCGCCACCGGGCGAACCGAGGTCCTCGAAGAACTCGTAGTTCGCGTTGGTGTAGTCCTTCCACTGCTCCGGGACGTCGTCCTCGTAGAAGATCGCCTCGACCGGGCAGACCGGCTCGCAGGCCCCGCAGTCGACGCACTCATCGGGGTGGATGTAGAGCATCCGGTTGCCCTCATAGATGCAGTCGACCGGGCATTCCTCGATGCATGCCTTGTCGAGAACATCGACGCAGGGCTCAGCGATGATGTAGGTCACGGGTCTTCCCTTCAAAGCCACGCCGCGAGAACCGCCGACGACGAATTGCAGAGCCTAGTATTCCCGCCGAGGGAGGTAATGCGTGCTCCGACAACAGGATGTGGGACACCGGGTGGTGGTACGCCGAATTGTAGGCGTAACCGGAGACCGCACGCTCTTCACGGATGCGCTCGGTGAGCTCGTCGACCTGACGGAGACCGATCTCACACTCGCGACCGCGAAAGGAACGGTACGCGTTCCGCTGCGTGAGGTGCACCGGGCCAAGCGGGTTCCACCCGCCCGGCGTGCCGTCGCCGCCGATGTGATCTCTCTGGAGCTCGCCGCCGACGAGGCGTGGCCCGCCCCGGTCCGCTCCCGGCTCGGCGGCTGGATCCTGCGCGCTGCGGACAACTGGACCGGCCGCGCCAACTCGGCGCTCGCCGTCGGCGACCCGGACCGGCCGCTGGACGAAGCGATCGACGCCGTCGTCCGCTGGTACACCGAGCGCGGCCAGCAACCCCTGATCAACGCGCCGATGCCGCTCGCCGCCCCGGTGAACGCGGCGCTCGACGAGCGCGGCTGGACCGCCCGGCCGCTCACGCTGGTGCAGACCACGCCGCTGGCGCCGCTGCTCGCCGCGCCGGCCCGGACCGGGGCTGACCGGGCCGGTCTGCCGCCGGTCGATCTGGCCGACACCGCCTCCGACGACTGGTACGCGATGGTCGCTGAGCACAAGGGTGCTCTACCCGGAACCGCTCTGCGCATTCTCAACGGCGTACCGGAAAGGGTTTTCGCCCATGTCCGGGACTCCGGCGGCGAGCTGCTCGCGGTGGCCCGGGGCGCGGTGACCGGACCGGATCGCTGGCTCGGCGTCTCGCTGCTGCAGACCGCGCCGGCCGCGCGCCGCCGGGGCCTGGGCGGGCACGTGGTGCGCGCGCTGGCGCAGTGGGCCTCGCAGCGCGGCTCGACCCGCGCTTACCTCCAGGTGGAGGAGCGCAACGCGCCGGCGGTCGCGCTCTACCACCGGCTCGGTTTCACCACCCACCACACCTATCTGACGCGGCAGCTCGAGCAGGGCTAGCGGCGGACCACGCGGCGCGGGCGGGTGGCGCGGGCCCGGGTGAACGCGGCCAGGGACTTCGACCGGTAATCCCGGCCCAGCATCACGGCGACGCCGAACCCGAGCGCGGAACCGATGATCGCGCAGGCCGCGTAGATCCAGATCTGGGTGAAGAAGTCGCCGGCGCCGTTCGCGAACGGGGTGCTGCCGCTCAGGAACGGTCCCACCAGGACGGTCAGCAGCATCCCTCCCAGCGCGCCGAACCCGATCTCGGGCAGCCAGGCGCTGGTGCGGACGCGCTGGGAGCGCAAAAAGGTGAGCACGCCGAGGGTCAGCGCGATGAGGGCGAACATCACGATCGACGCCCGGTTCTGCGCGCTGGCCGAGCCGTCGAAACCGAACCGGACCACGAGCCGCGCGACCGCGTTGATCACAAACAGTCCGGCCGCCAGCACCGCGATCCGGAACCAGCGCTGCTGCCTCATCTCATCCTCCCGGGGAAGAAACGTTCGTCGTCCCGGTCATCTTGGCGGATGCGGCGCGTGGATTCCTAGAGGCTGCCTGAGAGTCCGCTGTCAGTGCGCCGCGCGGCCACCGGTTTCAAGATCATCCGGTACGAGTAGACGGCGTACGCCAGGCTGCCGGTCAGGATCATCACGAGCGCCACCCAGTTGTCCCCGCTGAGCAGGTAGTCACCCTCGGTGGTCCGGGTGCCGGCCGCGGCCAGCATGATCAGCGTCCAGAGTGCCCACGGCGGGCCGAGCGCCCAGCGGCGGCCGGTCACCGTCACCGCGAACCAGGCGATCACCAGGTTCGCCCCGATCGCCACCGGGATGGCGATCGGGATCAGCACCCCGCCACTGGCCCAGAGCGACTCGCCTTTCAGCAGGGAGGCCACGCCGCTGGAGCGCAGCGTGGTCAGCTCCAGCTCGAACAGCGCTGTGACGAGGGTGGCGACCACCGCGACGACGACGCCGGCGACCCGGATGACGGTGTCCCAGCCGCGCCACGGCTCCCGCCGGGCGGCCGCGGGCGGCTGCTCGATGGTGTCCGGAGCCGTCATTCCTTGATCTCCAAGCCCTCGAAGAGGTCGTCCTCCCAGTGGAACGGCCCGGAGCCCGGCCCACGCTCGCCCTTCACCAGCGTGTAGTACTCCACGCCCATGAACTCGCCGCCGAAGTCACCGGCGATGCCGTAGAGCCAGGAGTTGTCCGGGATCTGGGTGGCGTGCGCGCGCATCGCCGCGGTCTTCTTCGCCGAGTGGTCGGTGCCGTCGATGCGGGCCGCGATCTGGTCGTCCGGCGTGCCGAACGGCAGGTCCTCGACGTGCTCGACCTCGGCGAACGGGTTGCCCTCGGACTCCCGGAACGCCGCCATGCCGTCCTTCATGACGCTCAGCGGCATCGCGCTCCAGTAGATCTTCTCCGGCCCGTCCGGTCCGGCCAGCTCGGCGGCACGCATCGCCACCCGGTGCGCCTGGATGTGGTCCGGGTGACCGTAGAACCCGTTCTCGTCATAGGTGATCATGACCTGCGGGCGGACCTCGCGGATGATCTCGACGAGGAGGGCGGCGGCCTCGTCCAGGTCCGCGCCCCAGAACGCCCGGGGGTGCTCGTTCGTCGGCAGACCCATCATCCCGGAGTCGCGGTACCGCCCCGGCCCGCCGAGCATCCGGTGATCGGTCACGCCGAGCGCCGCACAGGCGCGATGCCACTCCACCAGCCGGTAACCGCCGAGCTGGTCGGCGTGCGCGGCGCCGAGCTGGGCGAGCTCCGGCACGTGGATCTCACCCTCCTCACCGAGGGTGCACGTCACCAGCGTCACGTGAGCGCCGAGCGCGGCGTAGTGCGCCATGGTCGCCCCGGTGCCGATGACCTCGTCGTCGGGGTGCGCGTGCACCAGCAGCAGGCGGCGTGCGGGCAGAGGCTCGTTGGTCGCGGCCGATTCAGTCACGGCCGATACTGTACTGGCGGCCGGGAGCGGCCCGGCGGCACGAGCCCGCGGTTTGACCCCCGCGAGACCGCCTCGATCAGCGATGCTGTCAGCGTGGAGTTCCCGGCACTCGCCGAGCGCACCGGCGGATTCAGACATGGCGCGCCGCACACCGTGACGATCGGCGCCGACGCCGCCCGGATCCTGTTCCTGCGATCGGCCGGACCGGACGACCCCGATTCCGCGCTCTGTGCGCTGGACCTGGCCGGCGGCGCCGAACGGCAGGTCGCGGACGGGCCGATCGACGCGTACGCGGCCGACCGCGACGCCCGGGTGGTGGCCTTCGCCCGGGCCGGCGAGCTGTTCCGGGCCGACCTGGTCGCCGGGACCGTCACCCCGGTGCCGACCGCCGGACCGGTGCACGACCCGCGGCCCGCGCCGGCCGGACACGACATCGGCTACGTCACCGACCCGGACGGCGCGGCGACGCTGCGGGTGGTCGGCCCGGACGGCGACCGGCTGCTCGCCGGCGAGCCCGGCAACGCGTGGCGGGAGCACGGCGGCACCATCGCCTGGGGCATGCCGGGGTCCGGGGCGGCCGAGTTCGGGCGTACCCGTGGCTGGTGGTGGTCCCCGGAAGGGACCCAGATCCTCGCGGTACGCACCGCGAAGACCGCCAGCCTGCACCTGCTCGACCTGGACGGCGGCTGGGTCGACGTGCACTGGGACCGGGAGACCTACCCCTACCTGGCGCAGGTCCACTGGGAGTCCGGCGGACCGCTGATCACCGTGCTGCGCCGGATGCAGCAGCACGGCCTGGTGCTCTCGGTCGACCCGCGCACCGGCGAGACCCAGGTGCACGCGGAACTCGCCGACGCCCGCTGGGTGGAGCCGGTGCCCGGCACCCCACGCCACCTGCCGGACGGGCGGGTGCTGGTCGGCGGCGAGCTCGCGCACGACGGCTTCGACGCCCGCTGCCTCTTCGCCGACGGCAGCCTGCTCACCCCGCCCGGCCTCTACGTGCGCCGGGTCGCCGGCACGCTGCCCCGCGACGGCGGCCCGGCCGGCTCACCGGACCTCGTGGTCGAGGGCAGCCTCGGCGATCCGGCGGTACGGGAGGTGTTCCGGGTGCGTACCGCGGTCGGGAGCGGCGGGCCCGAGGTCACCCGGATCGCCGGGCTGACCGGACGGGACGGCGTGGTGGTCGGCGGGGACGTGCTGGTCGCCGGGGATCAGGTGTGGCACGGCGACGAGCGGGTGGCGGTGCTGCGGTCGTCGGCGGCCGGGTTGCCGTACCGGCCCGAGCCGGTGCTGGAACGGGTCACCGACCGCCGGTTGCCGGCCGCCGTCCTCTATCCGTCCGGCTTCGTCGCCGGGTCCCGCCTGCCGGTGCTGCTCACCCTGGGCGCGGGGCCGGGACACCAGCAGGTGCGGGCGGACGCCACCGCCTGGCGCGAACGGGCGTGGCAGGAACGGCAGTGGTGGGCGGACGCCGGCTTCGCCGTCGTCTCGATCGACCCCCGGGGTACGCCGGGAGTCGCGCCCAGCTTCGAGAAGGCGGTGCA
Organism: Actinoplanes sp. NPDC023936; assembly: GCF_040639325.1. Classification (NCBI taxonomy): domain Bacteria; kingdom Bacillati; phylum Actinomycetota; class Actinomycetes; order Micromonosporales; family Micromonosporaceae; genus Actinoplanes; species Actinoplanes sp. NPDC023936. The sequence goes on from NZ_JBEZZR010000009.1 coordinate 197,912, forward strand.
CCGGCGACTCGCCGACGTGTCCCTGAACGATCTGGCCGACGCGCTGCACGCCCTGCTCGGCAAGCATCCCGACCTGGACCTGAGCCGGGTCGCGCTGCGCGGGCACGGCCTCGGCGGCTGGCTCGCGGCCCTCGCCGTGCTGCGCCGCCCGGAGGACTTCCACCGTGCCGTCGCCCGGGATCCGGTGATCGACTGGACCGACCTGCCGGCGCCGATCGCCGATCGGTACCTGGGTGATCGGGGTGACTCGGCCGACGTCTACGCCCACCACAGCCTGCGCTTCGCCGGGTCGTCGGACGCGGTCCTGCTGGTCGGCGCGGAGCTCCCCGGCTGCCCGTCGGTCCCCGCCGCCACCCTCGCCGCAGAGCTAGCCTTCCTGAGAGGTCACGCTCCGGAGGTCACCCGAAGTTAGTCACTGAGAGAGGCGCCATGGTTACGGAAGCGGAATTCCTGGCTCTCGGCGAAACGCGTGAGCGCATCGAGCTCTTCGACGGAACCCTGCACCTGGCACCGGCCTTGACTCCGCGTCATCAGCACTTCACCTCCGCATTGGTTGCCGCTCTCGTCTCCGCGACGCCCCACACCGGGATACAGGTTCTCAGAGCGGTGAACGTGCGTGTCGGTCCCGACCGGATCGCGATTCCCGACCTGGTCGTCACCGAGGAGATCGACCTCGACGAGCTTGTCGTCGACGCGTCGGCGGTGCGCTTGGTCTGCGAGATTCTCTCGCCGTCCAACGGCGACACCGACAAGGTGCTCAAGAGGCACTACTACGCGACAGCCGGCATCCCGTGGTACCTGCTGGGCGACCCGGTGACCGGGACCCTGCGGCTGTTCGCGCTCGACGGCTCGGCGTACAGCGAGGTTCAGGTCGCCACGCCCGGCACTCCGCTGCGGCTGACCGAGCCGGTCGCCGTGACCATCGATCCGGGGCAGTTGCTGCCGCCTCGCTGAAGTCGTCGTACCCGGCGCATAGGGTCGGTTCATGACCCATTTCGATGAGGCGGGCGCGGCGGTGCAGGCCGCGCTCGACGCGGGCGCGAGATATGCGGACGCCCGCGTCATGGTGCGGCGCACCGAGGCGATGTCGGCCCGGGACGGTGCCGTCGAGGACGTCGGTTTCGACGAGAGCGCGGGCATCGGCGTCCGGGCGCTGGTCGGCTCGGGGTGGGGCTTCTACGCCGTACCCGATCTCTCCGAGCCCGCGGCGCGCGCCGCCGGCCGCCGGGCCGCCGAGATCGCCGCCGCCAGTGCCTCGGTGGCCGGCCCGCCGGTCGGCCTGGTCCCGGCCGACAGGGTCGTGGCGAGCTGGGCCAGCGACTGCGTGATCGACCCGCTCGGCGTCTCGCTCGCCGACAAGGGCGACCTGCTGGTCCGGGCGACCACCGCCGCCACGGAGGCCGGCGCCGACCTGGCCGAGGCCAACTACTCGGTGTGGGACACCCGCAAGTGGTTCGTCTCCAGCGAGGGACACCGCATCGACCAGCACATCCGTGAGTGCGGCGCGGGCGTCACCGCCAGCGCGTTCGGCGACGGGGAGATCCAGCGCCGGTCCTGGCCGTCGTGGCGCGGACAGTTCGGCACCCGCGGGTGGGAGCTGGTCGAGGAGATCGACCTGGTCGGCAACGCGCCGCGGATGGCCGAGGAGGCCCGGGCGCTGCTCACCGCGCCGCTCTGCCCGTCCGGCGAGACCACTCTGGTGCTCGGCGGCGAGCAGCTCGCGCTGCAGATCCACGAGTCGGTCGGGCACGCCATCGAGCTGGACCGGATCCTCGGCTGGGAGGCGGCCTTCGCCGGCACCAGCTGGCTCGACCTGAGCCGGCTGGGCTCGCTGCGCTACGGCTCCGAGCTCATGAACATCACCATCGACCCGACGTTCCCCGGCGCCCTGGGCAGCTTCGGCTTCGACGACGAGGGCACGCCGGCCACCAAACGGCACGCGGTGCGCGACGGGATCTGGGTCGGCGTGCTGGCCGGGCGCGACTCGGCGTCGGTCGCCGGGCTGGACTACGCCGGCAGCGTCCGCTCCGACGGCTGGTCACGGCTGCCGATGGTGCGGATGACGAACGTCGGCCTGGAACCCGGCCCGCACACCCTCGACGAGATCATCGCGGCCACCGACGACGGGGTGTTCATGGACGTCAACCGGTCCTGGTCGATCGACGACCGGCGGCTGAACTTCCAGTTCGGGTGCGAGATCGGCTACGAGATCAAGAACGGGAAGCGGGGACGGATGCTGCGCAACCCGACCTACACCGGGATCGGCCCCACGTTCTGGCAGTCGATGGACATGCTCTCCTCCGAGACGGTCGCCTGGGGCACGCCGAACTGTGGAAAGGGCCAGCCCGGCCAGATCGGGCACACCGGGCATCCGGCGGCGCCGGCCCGGTTCACCAACGTCCGGGTGGGGGTGCGCGGATGAGCGCCGAGCTGGATGTCGCCGCCCGGGTCGTCGAGCTGATCCGCGAGCTGGCGGGACGCGGCGCCGAGGCCGAGGTGGTGGTGCGGAACGAGGTCGAGGCGCTCACCCGGTTCGCGAACTCGGCGATCCACCAGAACGTCGCGGACGTGACCACCGGCGTGCGGCTGCGGCTGCACACCGGCGGGCGCACCGCCGGCGGATCCACCACGGTCACCGACCCGGACGGGCTGCGCACGCTCGTCGAGCGCACCCTGGCGGCGGCCCGGGTGAGCCCGCCCGACGCGAGCTGGGCGGGCCTGACCCGGCCGGCCGCGCTGCACGTATCGGCCGGGCACCCGGGCTCCGGCGAGCACTCCGGGCTGTCCTTCGGGTTCGACGAGGCGACAGCACACGCCGGCCCGGCCGACCGGGCCGCGCGGGTCCGCGACTTCGTCGACGCGGCCGGCGGGCTGGAGACCGCCGGCTACTGCCGGACCGTCGCCGTCGCGGCCGCGTTCGCCAACACCGCCGGGCAGGCCGTCGAGGGGCGGACCGTGGAAGCCGCGATGGACGGCATCGCCCGGTCCGGCTGGACCGCGTCCGACGGGGCCTCCGCCGGCTGGGCCGACGGCGTGGCCCGGCTGGCCGCGTCCCGGCTGTCCGGCATCGACGGCGCGGCACTCGGGGCCCGCGCCGCGGCCAAGGCGCGGGCCGCCGGTCAGCCGGCCGAGCTGCCACCCGGCTCGTACGAGGTGGTGCTCGAACCGGACGCGGTGAAAGACCTGCTGGAGAACCTCGCGACGTTCGGGTTCAACGGCAAGTCGTGGGTGCAGCGCCAGTCCTTCGCCGAGCTGGGCCGGGCCCAGTTCGACCCGGCGGTGACCATCGTGGACGAGCCGCTCGGCAGCCGGGCCGAGCCGGCGCCCGGGCTGCCGTTCGACGACGAGGGCACGCCGCGCCGGTCACTGGTCCTGGTCCGGGACGGGGTGACCCGGGCGGTCGCCCACGACCGGACGTCGGCCGCGCAGGCCGGCGCCGAGTCGACCGGGCACGCCTCGCCGTACTCGCGGTCCTGGGGCCCGCAGGCCACTCACCTGCGGCTGGAGGCGTCGGATCCGGTCGCGTTCACGGCGGACGGCACGTCCACGGCGGACGGCCCGGCCGCGATCGCCGAGTCGGCCCGGCCGCTCGTCGCCCGGGTCGCCCGCGGCCTGCTGATCACCGACCTCTGGTACACCCGGGTGCTCGACCCGAAGAGCCTCGTCGTGACCGGGCTGACCCGCAACGGCGTCTGGCTGATCGAGGACGGGAAGATCGTCTCGGCGGTGGGCAACGTGCGGTTCACCCAGTCGTACCCGCAGGCGCTCGGCCCCGGCCGGGTGCTCGGCATCGGCGGCGAGTCGGTGCTGCTCCCCGAGTCGTGGGGCCGTGCCCGGTACGCGGCGCCCGCCCTGCACCTGGCCGGATGGAACGTCACCGGGAACGCGTCCGGATGACCCGTTAACCCATTCATGATCGTCCAATCGACGCGGGATGGGGATTTTGTGGTCCACTTCGCATCCCCGCGCAGCGGGATGTCGGACCCTCGGCGTAACGTGTGCCCCACATCACTGTCGCTCTGCGGCAGCTGAGTGGGGCACAGCTGTGTCCAAACCCGGCTGCGCGCAGACCTGAACGGCACATTCAGGAGATGGAATGACGACCACGGCAACGAAGCCGGGCGGGCGGGCTCGCGCGGCGATCGCCGCGCGGACACTGCGCACCGACCGGTGGTGGCTCGCCCCCCTGATCACTTTCGTCGGCCTGAGCGCCTGGGTCACCTACGCGACGGTCCGCGTCTTCATGCACAAGTGGTTCTACGTGGAGGAGTTCCACTACCTCACACCGTTCTACTCACCGTGTCTGACCGAGCGATGCGGCGACGCGGCCCTGTTCGGCACCCCGCTGCCGAACTTCTTCCTGCTCCCGGAAGCGGCGTTGACCCTGCCGTTCCTGCTGCTCTTCCGGCTCACCTGCTACTACTACCGGAAGGCGTACTACCGCTCGTTCTGGCTGTCGCCGCCGGCCTGCGCGGTGCCGGACGGGCACAAGCGCTACTCCGGTGAGACCCGCTTCCCGCTGATCTTCCAGAACGCGCACCGGTACGCCTTCTACGCCGCCGTGATCATCTCGTTGATCAACACGTGGGACGCGGCGCTGGCACAGACGACCGGCCTCGGCCTCGGCAACGTGATCCTCTGGGTCAACGTGATCATGCTGTGGGCGTACACACTGTCCTGCCATTCCTGCCGGCACATCGCCGGCGGCCGGCTGAAGCACTTCTCCCAGCACCCGGTGCGGTACCGCTTCTGGACCTTCGTCTCGAAGCTCAACACCCGGCACATGCAGCTGGCCTGGATCACGCTCGGCACCCTGGCGCTCACCGACTTCTACATCATGGGTCTCGCCGCCGAGTGGTACTCCGACCTGCGGATCATCAACTGAGGGCCCCATGAGCGAGCTTGCGAGCGAATCATCAGGCACAGTCTTCGACTCATGGCGGCGCCGGAGCGAAGCGGAGGGGACGTCATGACCACCGCGATCGAACGACACCTGTACGACGTCGTCGTGATCGGCGCCGGCGGCGCCGGGCTGCGCGCGGCGATCGAGGCCCGGCTGGCCGGCAAGCGCACCGCGATCATCTCGAAGTCGCTGTTCGGCAAGGCGCACACGGTGATGGCGGAGGGCGGCGCGGCCGCCGCAATGGGCAACGCCAACTCCCGCGACAACTGGATGGTCCACTTCCGGGACACCATGCGCGGCGGCAAGTTCCTGAACAACTTCCGGATGGCGGAGCTGCACGCCAAGGAGGCGCCGGAGCGGATCTGGGAGCTGGAGACGTACGGCGCGCTCTTCGACCGCACCAAGGACGGCAAGATCTCGCAGCGCAACTTCGGCGGCCACGAGTACCCGCGGCTCGCCCACGTCGGCGACCGGACCGGCCTGGAGCTGATCCGCACCCTGCAGCAGAAGATCGTCTCGCTGCAGCAGGAGGACTACGCCGAGACCGGCAGCTACGACGCGCGGATCCGGGTCTTCCAGGAGACCACCGTCACCGAGCTGCTGCTCGACGGCGACCGGGTGGCCGGCGCGTTCGGCTACGACCGCGAGTCCGGTGAGTTCCTGCTCTTCGAGGCGCCGGCCGTGGTGCTCGCCACCGGCGGCGTCGGCCGCAGCTACAAGGTCACCTCGAACTCCTGGGAGTACACCGGCGACGGCCACGCGCTGGCCCTGCGCGCCGGCGCGACGCTGATCAACATGGAGTTCCTGCAGTTCCACCCGACCGGCATGGTCTGGCCGCCCAGCGTCAAGGGCATCCTGGTCACCGAGTCGGTGCGCGGTGACGGCGGCGTGCTGCGCAACTCCGAGCAGAAACGCTTCATGTTCGACTACGTCCCCGACGTCTTCCGCAAGCAGTACGCGGAGACCGAGGAGGAGGCCGACCGCTGGTACACCGACCCCGACAACAACCGCCGCCCGCCCGAGCTGCTCCCCCGCGACGAGGTCGCCCGCGCGATCAACAGCGAGGTCAAGGCGGGACGTGGCAGCCCGGCCGGCGGGGTCTTCCTGGACGTCTCCACCCGGATGCCGGCCGAGCAGATCATCCGGCGCCTGCCGTCGATGCATCACCAGTTCAAGGAGCTGGCCGACGTCGACATCACCAAGGAGCCGATGGAGGTCGGGCCGACCTGCCACTACGTGATGGGCGGCGTCGAGGTCGACCCGGACACCGGCGCGGCGCTCGGCCGGGTGCAGGGGCTGTTCGCCGCCGGTGAGGTCTCCGGCGGCATGCACGGGTCCAACCGGCTCGGCGGCAACTCCCTCTCCGACCTGCTGGTCTTCGGCAAGCGGGCGGGCGAGCACGCGTCGTCGTACGTCGACTCGCTCGGCAAGCGGCCCAAGCCGTCGAAGGTGGACGTGGCGGCCGCCGTCGAGGTGGCGCTCGCTCCTCTGGTGCGGGGCGAGGGCGAGAACCCGTACACATTGCAACAAGATCTTCAGGCGGTGATGGGTGACCTGGTCGGCATCATCCGGCGCGAGGGCGAACTGACCGACGCCCTGAAAAGACTTCACGAGCTGCGGGTACGGGTGGCGAACGTGGCGGCCGACGGTGGCCGGCGCTACAACCCGGGCTGGCACCTGGCGCTCGACCTGCGCAACATGCTGATCGTCTCGGAGTGCACGGCGAAAGCGGCGCTGGAGCGGGAGGAGTCGCGGGGCGGGCACACCCGCGAGGACTTCCCGAAGATGAGCCCGCTGTGGCGCCGGATCAACCTGATCTGCTCGATCGACGAGTCCGGCGACGTGCACCTGGAACGCAAGCCGGTGCCGCGGATGCGCGGCGAGTTGGCAGCGCTCTTCGACCGCAGTGAGCTGGCGAAATACCTGACCGACGAGGAGCTGGCCGAGTTGGAGGCAGAATGAAACGCCACTTCCGCGTCTGGCGCGGGGATGCGTCCGGCGGCGACCTGACCGAGTTCGACGTCGAGGTGAACGAGGGCGAGGTGGTCCTCGACATCATCCACCGGTTGCAGGCCACCCAGGCGCCGGACCTGGCCTGCCGGTGGAACTGCAAGGCCGGCAAGTGCGGCTCCTGCTCCATGGAGATCAACGGCAAGCCGCGGCTCGGCTGCATGACCCGGATGTCGACGTTCACCGAGGACGAGACGATCACGATCACGCCGCTGCGGACCTTCCCGGTGATCCGCGACCTGGTCACCGACGTGTCGTTCAACTACGAGAAAGCGCGGGAGACGCCGGCGTTCGCCCCGCCGGTCGGGGTGGCCCCCGGTGAGTACCGGATGCAGCAGATCGACGTGGAACGCAGCCAGGAGTTCCGCAAGTGCATCGAGTGCTTCCTCTGCCAGAACACCTGCCACGTGGTCCGCGACCACGAGGAGAACAAGGAGGCGTTCTCCGGCCCGCGGTACTTCATCCGGGCCGCCGAACTCGACATGCATCCGCTCGACGCGCGCGGCGACCGCAAGGAGTACGCGCAGTCCAGCCAGGGCCTCGGCTACTGCAACATCACCAAGTGCTGCACCGAGGTCTGCCCGGAACACATCAAGATCACCGACAACGCGATCATCCCGATGAAGGAGCGCGTGGTGGACCGTCGTTACGACCCGCTGGTCTGGCTCGGCCGCAAAATCTTCAGGCGGGACGAGCTCGAGGGTACGGAGTCGATGGCGCCCACCGGCTCCACCGGCGTCACCGGCGTCGCGGCGGGGGTGCCGCTCTCCAGCGCCCGGCTGCCCGAGGGCCCGCCGGTCGGCGCGGACGGTCACATGGACGTCGCCGAGCTCGCGGCGCCGATCCAGGGCGGCCCGTCACCGTTCGGCGAGGACGTCACGTTCCCGCTGCCGCCCGAGGAGATCGTTTACACCCACCCGTCCACGGACAAGCGCTGATCTTCGAACGCCCGTACTAAACTGGCGGGATGAGCAGCAGTTACCAGCCTTCGATGCTCGATCTCCTGGGCGGCGGGCCGGCGCTTCCCGACGGGCCGGCGCTTCCCGACGGGCCGGCGCTTCCCGACGGGCCGGCGCTTGGCGGCGGGCCGTCGCTTGGCGGCGGCCTCTCCGGGGGTGTGGCGCTTTCGCCGCTGGCCGGGGCCACCCGGCATCGGCTCACCGCGGGGGCCTGGGTGGATGTGCTGCCCGGCTGGATGCACGGCTCGGACACGGTCTTCGAGACGCTGCTCGGCATCGATTGGCGGGCCGAGCGGCGGAAGATGTATGACGACGTCGTCGACGTGCCGCGGCTGCTGCGCTGGTTCGGTGGCGGCGAGACGCTGCCGCATCCCGCGCTCGCCGAGGCGAAAGCGCTGCTCAACGCCCACTACGGCGAGGAGCTGGGCGAGGAGTTCGTGACGGCCGGCATGTGCCTCTACCGCGACGGCCGGGACAGCGTCGCCTGGCACGGCGACACCGTGGGCCGTTCAGCGCGCCACGACACCATGGTCGCGATCGTCTCGTTCGGCTCCCCGCGGAACCTGCTGCTACGCCCCCGCGCAGGCGGGCACGACACGCTGCGGTTTCCGCTCGGCCACGGCGATCTGATCGTGATGGGCGGCTCGTGCCAGCGCACATGGGAACACGCCATCCCGAAAACGGCCCGCCCGGTCGGGCCGCGGGTGAGCGTCCAGTTCCGACCCCAGGGCGTCGCCTGATCACCACCGAGCCGCAGCAGCACCGCCGCGCCCGCCAGCACCACCGGCCCGCCGGCCAGCACCGCCGCGCCGCTCCCACCGCCGCACCGCCTGCCACGGCAGCAGTCGCCGCGGCGATCTTGGCGATTTCCACAAACAGTCCGGCGTCGCGCAACCATCCAAGATCGTCGCGGAGGGGAGATCGGGGCGGAGCGCGCGGGGGTGAGCGGCGGCGGGGCGGCGCGGGGCCGGCGGCGCGGGCAGGGCGGCGCGCGGTGGGCGGCGCGCGGTGAGCGGCGCGCGGCGGGGTGGGGCTGAGCTGCGGGGAAATCATGAGGTAACAGGGACATTGCAAGTGGTTGACGGCGCGGCCGAGAAAGTTACACTCCTAGTGTAAATAGTTGACCATCACTCCACGCAGGACTTCTACCGGTCCGGGAGGTGGCTGTGGCAACAGACGAACTCGCCCTTCACCACATAACCGTTCGCTTCGGCGGGCTGACTGCTCTCGATGACGTGTCCCTGCGCGTGACGCCGGGGAAGATCGTCGGGGTGATCGGGCCCAACGGGGCGGGCAAGACGACACTTTTCAACGTCATCTGCGGATTCGTGCCGCCGACCGAGGGCACCCTCACCCTCGACGGGCGGCCCTGGCGACCCCGGCCGCACCATCTCAGCCGGCTCGGGATCGCCCGGACACTGCAGGGCGTCGGCCAGTTCGCCGGCATGACGGTGCTGGAGAACGTGATGGTCGGCGTTCGCGGCCGGCGGGCCGAGGCGGAAGCGCTCGCCGCGCTGGAGCGGTGCGGTGTCGCGAAGTACGCGGCGGCCCATCCCGGCGCGCTGCCCTATGCGATCCGGAAACGGATCGAGCTGGCTCGCGCTCTGGCGTCGAAGCCGCGCGTTCTGATGCTCGACGAGCCGGCCGGCGGCCTGGACACCGACGAGATCCACTGGCTCGGTGACCTGATCAAAGAGGTCGGCACCACGGTTCTGCTGGTCGAGCACCACATGGACCTGGTGATGTCGGTCTGCGACGAGATCCTGGTTCTGGACTTCGGCAAGCCGATCGCGCTCGGCACCCCCGCCGAGATCAGCACGAACGAGCGGGTCACCGAGGCGTACCTCGGCACACCCGCCTAGAAAGCACAAAGACTCCGTCAGGCAAGCCGGCCCTCCGGGCACGGCTTTCGTTGGCATACCCGAAATTTCGTGAAACAACCGGAGGAGACACGGCATGAGCAGCGCACTGCTGCGGGTCGAGGGGCTCACCGCCGGATACGGTGCGGCGCCGGTCCTGCACGACGTCAACCTCACCGTCCAACCCGGAGAGATCGTCGCTGTTCTCGGCGCGAACGGGGCCGGCAAGACCACGCTCCTGCGCACCCTTTCCGGACTGGTCCGCAGCAGCCGCGGCCAGGTGGTCTTCGACGGCGCGGACCTGAAGGGCACCAAGGTCGAACGGATGGTGCGCCGCGGCATCGCGCACGTCCCGGAGGGGCGCGGTGTGGTCACCGAGCTCACCGTCGACGAGAACCTGCGGCTCGGCGGCCTGTGGCGGCGCGATCAGGCCGACGCGAAACGTGCCCTCGACGAGGTGTACGAACGGTTCCCGGCGCTGGCACAACGTCGTGCCTTCGCCGGGCACCAGTTGTCCGGCGGCGAGCGGCAGATGCTCGCGCTGGGCCGGGCGCTGGTCGGCCGGCCCAGGCTGCTGCTGCTCGACGAACCGTCGCTCGGGCTGGCCCCCAAGATCACCGCACAGATCATGGCGCTCCTGCGGGACCTGCGGGAACGTACCGGGCTCGCGGTTCTGCTCGTGGAGCAGAACGTCCGCAGCGCGCTCTCCATCGCCGACGAGGGTGTGGTGCTGGCCCTCGGCCGGGTGGTGACCCGCAACAAGGCGTCCGCGTTGCGCGACGACGCCGATCTCCGTCATGCCTACCTGGGGTTCTGATGAGCCAGTTCATCTATCTGACCTTCGACGGGCTGAGCCGGGGCGCCGTCTACGCGGCGTTCGCGCTGGCCCTGGTGCTGATCTGGCGGGCCGCCCGGATCGTCAACTTCGCGCAGGGCGCGATGGCCGTGGCGGCGGTCTACGCCGGCTACTCGGTCACGAGCGCGACCGGTTCCTACTGGCTCGGCTTCATCACCGCCCTCGTCGCGGGACTGATCCTCGGCGTGGTCGTGGAGCGGGTGGTGATGCGGTTCGTCGACCACTCGTCGCCGCTGAACGGCGTGGTGGTGGCGCTCGGCCTGGTCCTGGTGATCCAGGGCGTGCTCGGCATCATCTACGGCAACGAGTTCCAGCCGGTGGAGACGCCGTTCAGCCGGGACGCCTTCGAGATACAGGGCATCGCCGTGCTGTCCCGATACGACCTGTTCGTGTTCGCCGCGGTGGGCGCGGTGGTCGTCCTTCTCACGCTTCTCTTCACGCGTACGGCGGTGGGGCTCCGGATGCGCGCCGCGGCGTTCGCACCTGATGTCTCCCGGCTGCTCGGTGTCTCGGTGGGCGGCATGCTGACGCTCGGCTGGGCACTCGCCGCGGCGGTCGGCTCGCTGGCCGGGATGCTGGTCGTCCCGACCGAACTGGGCCTGCACCCGACCGCCATGGACGTGGTGTTCATCTCCGCGTTCACCGCGGCGGTGGTCGGCGGCCTGGACAGCCCGATCGGCGCGGTCACCGGCGGTCTCGTGGTGGGGCTGCTGCTCTCCTACGTCAGCGGTTACGTCGAGCCGACGGTCGCCCCGATGGCAGTCCTTCTCCTGCTCGTGGTGGTGCTCCTCGGCAAGCCGGGCGGGCTCTTCTCCAGCTCGAAGGCGAGGGTGGCATGACCGACATGAAACAGAAGACGGCCGCTCAGGACGTACCCACGACAAGCGCGCCGCAGCGGACCAGCCGGCGCCGCCTCGCTCCGATCCTGGTCGTCCTGGCCGGCGCGGGTCTGATTCTGATCCTCAGCTACACGCTGCCACCGTTCCGGAACTACCAGCTCGCGACGGTCGGCGCCTATCTCTGCGTGACCGCCGGGCTGACCCTCCTGACCGGACTGAACGGCCAGTTGAGCCTCGGGCACGGCGCGCTGATGGCGACCGGCGCCTACACGTTCGCGCTGACACAGAACAAGTGGCTCAACCTGCCGCTCAGTTTCGTCCTGGCGATCGCGGTGACCACGGTGGCCGGCGCGGTGATCGGGCTGGCCGCGGCCCGGCTGCGCGGACCCTATCTGGCCGGTCTGACCCTCGCCGTCGCGATCGTGGTCCCGTCGGTGACGAGCACGTTCGACGAGACGTTCAACAGCGATCAGGGCCTGTCGGTGGTGCTCGACCCGCCGCCCGGGACGATCCCGATGGAACGCTGGCAGGCCTGGCTCTGCTGGGCCGGCGCGCTGGTCACCGTGCTGGTCCTGGCCATGCTGGTTCGCGGGCGGTTCGGACGGGACCTGCGCGCGGTGCGGGACGACGAGACCGCCGCGAAGCTGGCCGGCATCAACGTCGCCCGTACCCAGGTCCTGGCCTTCGTCGTCAGCGCGGTCTGCGCCGGCCTGTCCGGCGCGCTGTTCGCCCTGCTCGCGCAGAGTGTCTCGCCGGGCGCCTTCCCGCTGACCCTCTCGCTGTTCCTGGTCATGGCGATCGTGATCGGCGGCCTGGGCAGCCTGTTCGGCGCGCTGTGGGGCGCCGTCCTGCTGGTCGCCCTGCCCGCGTTCGCCCAGTCGATCGCCGAGCAGGCCGGCTCGCACCGTCTCGAGGGGAACCTCGCCCTGGTCGTCTTCGGCGTGGTGCTCATCGTCGTCATGCTGGCCGCCCCCGGCGGCCTGGCATCCATCCGCTTCAACTTCATTCGCAGATTCAGGAGGTAACGATGAAACGCATCGCGACGACCTTCGTCGCCGCCGTGGTCCTGCTCGCCGCAGGCTGCAGCAGCGACGGCGACAGCAGTGGCGGCTCCGGCGGCGCCGACGTGCCAGGTGTGACCGACACCGAGGTGAAGATCGGCACCCATCACCCGCTCACCGGACCGGCGGCCGCCGGGTACGCGAGCATCTCGCCGGCCACCAAGGCGTACTTCGACTTCGTCAACGCGAACGGCGGCGTGCACGGCCGCAAGATCACTTACACGGTCAAGGACGACGCCTACAACCCGGCGACCACCCAGCAGGTGGTGCGCGAGCTGGTGCTGCAGGACAAGGTCTTCGCGATCATCAACGGGCTGGGCACGCCGACGCACACCGGCGTCCTGGACTTCCTCAAGACGAACCGGGTCCCGGACCTGTTCGTCGCGAGCGGCAGCCGCAGCTGGAACCAGCCGGACAAGTATCCGGGGACGTTCGGCTTCAACCCGGACTACACGGTCGAGGGCAAGATCCTCGGAACGTACGTGAAGGAGAACCTCGCCGGGAAGAAGGTCTGCTTCCTCGGCCAGGACGACGACTTCGGCCGGGACAGCCTGGTCGGCCTGGAGCAGGTCGTCGGCACGGTCACGGCCAAGGGCAGCTACGTGACCAGCAACCCGAACGTCGGACCGCAGATGGGCGAGTTCAAGGCGGCCGGCTGTGAGGTCGTCGTGCTGGCGACCATCCCCGGGTTCACCGCGCTCTCCATCGGAACGGCCGCGAAGATCGCCTACAAGCCGCAGTTCGTGGTGAGCAACGTGGGCGCCGACCCGACCACCGTGAGCAAGGCCCTGGGCGCCGGCGCGCCGCTGATGGAGGGCCTGGTGGCGGCGAACTACCTGCCGCTGAGCACCGACGAGGCGAACCCGTGGGTCCAGCTCTTCAAGAAGGTCAACACCGAGTACAACGGCGGCGCCGAGTTCGACAACAACGTCATCTACGGCATGTCGGTGGCCTACCTCTTCGTCCAGTCGCTGCAGGCGGCCGGCAAGGACCTGACCAGGGACGGCATCATCGCGGCCGTCAAGAAGAACAACTTCCAGGGCCCCGGCCTGGTCCCGCTGCGCTTCTCCGACAGCGACCATTCCGGGTACGGCGGCACGCAGCTCACCAAGATTGAAAAGGGCACGGCGGTCTACCTGGGCAGCCCGTACACCACCGACGACAAGGCGGCCCCGGTCGCGCCGCACCAGCCGCAAGCCGTGACGCCGCCGTCCAACGGCGTTCCGGCCGCGTAATATCTGCACCCGTACTGCACATACACGACTTTCTGGAGGTTGACCGATGGCGGACCAGGTAGCGATCGTGACCGGAGCCAGCCGGGGAATCGGGTTCGCCATCGCGCAACGCTTCGTGTCCCAAGGGGCGAAAGTCGCCGTCACCGGCCGCGACGCCGACGCCCTCGAGGCCGCCGTGAAGGAACTCGGCGGTCCCGAGGTGGCGATCGGCGTCGCCGGCAAGGGTGACGACCCGGCACACCGCGCCGCGGTGATCGACGCGGTCACCGGCCGGTTCGGCTCGATCACCACGCTGGTCAACAACATCGGGATCAACCCGGCGTACGGGCCGCTCGCCCAGCTCGATCTGGGCGCCGCCCGCAAGATGGCCGAGGTCAACCTGATCGGCACGCTGGGCTGGGTGCAGGAAGCGCTGCGCGGCGGCCTCGGCTCCGCCGACGGCGGATCGATCGTGAACATCTCCTCGGTCTCCGGCGTCCGACCGGCGCCGGGGATCGGGTTCTACGGCACCACCAAGGCGGCCCTCATCCACCTCACCGAGGAGCTCGCCATCGAACTGGCGCCCAGGATCCGGGTCAACGCGGTCGCCCCGGCCGTCGTGAAGACCCGGTTCGCCACCGCTCTCTACGAGGGACGCGAGGCGGAGGTGGCGGCCACGTACCCACTGGGCAGGCTCGGCAACACCGACGACGTGGCCGGCACCGTGGCGTTCCTCTGCTCACCGGACGCCTCCTGGATCACCGGCCAGACCATCGTGATCGACGGCGGCGTCACCCTCACCGGGAGCGTCCAGTGAAGCGCGTCGTCGTCACCGGCGCGGGCGGCGGGATCGGGGCCGGTCTGGCCCGCCGGTTCGCCGCAGACGGCGCCCGGGTCGTGGTCAACGACCTGAACGCCGACGCGGCCCGGTCGGTCGCCGACGAGATCGGCGGGCTCGCGGTGCCCGGCGACGCGGCGAGCGAGACCGACGTCCGCGCGCTCGTCGACGCGGCCTGGGCCGACCTCGGCGGGATCGACCTGTTCTGCTCCAACGCCGGCGTCCTCTCCTCGGGCGACGAGAACACCCCGGACGCGCAGTGGCAGCGCGACTTCGGCGTGAACGTGATGTCGCACGTCTACGTCAGCCGGGCCCTGCTGCCCCGCTGGCTGGACAGCGGCGAGCCGAAACGGCTGCTGATCACGGTCAGTGCGGCGGGCCTGCTCACCCTGCTCGGCAGCGCCACCTACTCGGTGACGAAACACGCCGCGCTGGCGTACGCGGAGTGGCTGCGGGCCACGTACGCACATCGGGGTTTGATCGTCCAGGCGCTCTGCCCCCAGGGCGTCCGCACCGACATGCTGACCCGGGGGAACGAGGACGGCAGCGGCAGCGCGGCGCTGCTCGCCGAGGGCGCGCTGACGCCCGAGGCCGTCGCCGACCAGGTGGCCGCGTCGCTGACCGGCACCGGTTTCCTGATCCTGCCGCACGCCGAGGTCGCGGAGTACTACCGCTTGCGCGCGAGCGATCCGGACCGTTGGCTGGGTGGCATGAACAAGATGCAGCGTGGCTTCGAGGGTGCTCGGTGAAGGGGCTCGACCTGGACGCCCTCCAGGCCTATCTGGACAGCCCGCCCCTGAGCGGGACGATGTTCGCCGGCGGGCGGTCGAACCTGACCTACGCGGTGACCGACGGGGTGAACCGGTGGGTTCTGCGGCGGCCGCCGCTCGGTCACGTGCTTCCCACGGCTCACGACATGGCGCGGGAGCACCGGGTGTTGTCGGCGCTGTCCGCAGCCGGGTTCCCGGTGCCGCGACCGGTCCTGCTCTGTGCCGACATCTCGATCATCGGCGCACCGTTCTATCTCATGGAGCACGTCGACGGGACGATCTACCGCGACGTCGCCCAGCTGGCGTCCGTCGATCTCGGAGAGCTGACGCTCCGGCTCGTCGACACCCTCGCGGACCTGCACTCGCTCGACCCCGCGAAGATCGGGCTCGAAGACTTCGGCCGCCCGGAAGGCTTCAACGAACGCCAGGTCCGCCGCTGGAAGAAGCAGCTCGACGCGTCCCGCAGCCGCGAGCTCTCCGGCATCGACGAGCTGCACGCCCGGCTCGCCACCGACATCCCGGCCGGCGGCCCCGGCGCGGTCGTGCACGGCGACTACCGCCTCGACAACGTGCTGATCGGCGACGCGCTCGAGGTCAACGCCGTGCTGGACTGGGAGATGTCGACTCTCGGCGACCCGCTGAGCGACCTCGCCCTGATGCTCGTCTACGCCGGGCGCCCGTTGCTCGTCCGCGACGGCGCACCCGTCGCGCCGATCGACCTGCCCGGTCACCCGTCGCTCGCCGCGATGTCCGCCCGGTACGCCGAGCGCAGCGGCCGGGACGTCAGCGACCTGCACTGGTACATCGGCTTCGCCGCGTTCAAGCTCGCCGTCATCCTCGAGGGCGTGCATTACCGATTCACCCAGGGCCAGACCGTCGGCGCCGGTTTCGACACCGTCGGAGCGATGGTGCCCGCACTCGTCGAGCAGGGCCACCGAGCGTTGGAAGGACACTGATTCTTCATGGAGTTCGAGTTCGACGCGAAGACCGAGGACTACCGGAAGAGGCTGCTCGCCTTCATGGACGAGCACGTGTATCCGGCCGAGTCGTCGTACCACGCCGACCCCGACAGCTGGGGTCCGCCGCCGATCCTGGAGAGTTTGAAGGCTGCCGCCAAGGAGGCCGGCCTCTGGAACCTCTTCCTCCCGGGTGAGCACGGCGCCGGCCTGACGAACCTGCAGTACGCCCCGCTCGCCGAGATCACCGGCCGCAGCCCGGCCATCGCGCCGGCCGCGCTGAACTGCGCCGCCCCGGACACCGGCAACATGGAGGTGCTCGCCGAGTTCGGCACGCCGGAGCAACAGGAGCAGTGGCTCAAGCCGCTGCTGGACGGCTCGATCCGGTCCGCGTTCGCGATGACCGAGCCGGGTGTCGCCTCCTCGGACGCCACCAACATCGGCACGCTGATCGAGCGCGACGGCGACGACTACGTCATCAACGGGCGCAAGTTCTACATCACCGGCGCGATGAACCCGAACTGCCGGATATTCATCGTGATGGGCAAGACCGACCCGGCCGCGGCCCGCCACGTGCAGCAGAGCCAGATCCTCGTGCCCCGCGACACCCCGGGCGTGACGGTCAAGCGCGGCATGACGGTCTTCGGGTACACCGACGGCGATCACGGCGGGCACGCCGAGATCATCTTCGAGAACGTACGGGTACCGGCCACCAACCTGATCGGCGAGGAGGGCGGCGGTTTCGCGATCTCGCAGGCCCGCCTCGGACCCGGACGGATCCACCACTGCATGCGGCTGATCGGCATGGCCGAACGAGCCCTCGAACTGCTCTGCACCCGCGCCCTGGCCCGCACCACGTTCGGCAAGCCCCTCGCCGAGCAGGGCGTCATCCAGGACTGGATCGCCGAGTCCCGGGTCCGGATCGAGCAGGCCCGGCTCCTCGTGCTCAAGGCCGCCTGGCTGATGGACACGGTCGGCAACAAGGGCGCGCACACCGAGATCCAGGCCATCAAGATCGTGGTGCCGGGCACCGTAGAGTGGATCATCGACAAGGCGATCCAGGCGCACGGCGCGGCCGGTACCAGCCAGGACACCCCGCTCGCCGGGCTCTGGGCCTCGGCCCGCACGCTGCGGCTCGCGGATGGCCCGGACGAGGTGCACAAGCGTTCCCTGGCGCACCGTGAGTTGAAGCGATACCGGAGTAGTTCGTGACCACACCCCCACGCGTCGACGGTCGTACCGCGCGATCCGAACGGACCCGCAACGCGATCGTCGACGCTCATCTCCGCCTGATCAGCGAAGGCGATCTGCGTCCCACCGCGGACCGGATCGCCAAGCTGGCCGGGGTGTCGCTGCGCGCGCTGTGGAGCCACTTCGCCGACATGGAAGCCCTGATGACCGCGAGTGGTCAGCGGGTGCTGGAACAGCGCGACACGTCCTACTCCCCCGTGCCGCCGGACCTGCCACTCGCCGAGCGGATCGCCGCGTACTGCGAGCAGCGCGCCCGCCTGCTGGAGGAGATCGCGCCGGCGGCGCGCGCCTCCGCGCTCAAGGAGCCTTTCTCGGCCGGGTTGCAGCACTACCGCAGGTTGCATGTGGCCCGGGTACGCGAGGAGCTGACAACCACCTTCCCGGCCGAAATCGGTCAGGACGAGGAGTTGCTGAACGCTCTCACGTCGGTCAGTCAGTGGCCGACCTGGTCGACGTGGCGCGACGTGATGGAGATGTCGATCGAGTCCGCCGAGGCGGCCCTGCGCCGCACGGTGGCGGCGCTGCTCGCTCCGGCGGTGTGAGGACCCGCCCGGCGTTGCCCGGGCTCCGGCCGTGAAGTCCGGCCGCTCGGTTTTCGGCCGCTCGGTTTTCGGCCGCTCGGTTTTCGGCCCCTCGGTTCGGCCCGACGTTTGCTCGCCGGCCCAGCCGTAGCGGAGAGCTGTTGCAGCAGCTTGATCACATGCCCCCGCTACGGCTCGACCCGGCGCGATGCCACTCGACGGCATCGATCGGCCCGCGGGATACGCGAATCGTCGCACCGATGTCCACGCAGGCCGCCGAACCGCACGCCGATGTCACGACGGGTCACCACCCCGGCGGAGCGTTGCGGCTTTGCGGCATCCTGCGGGGCCCCGAGCGTCCACACGTTTCCGCACAGCGCCAGGTTTACCCCGGATGCCGACACCGTCGGTGACGATCACGCGCTTGAACGGCGACCCGCCCACCCGCGCTGACCCGAACCCCACACGCTCGGCGACATCACCCGCTGCGCCGGCGAGCCGTCGCTGACGCAGGTCACCGCAGGCGGCGGAGTCAACCGGTGGTTGCACCAGCCGGTTCAATCCGCCAGCTGATCAGGAGACTGAGCTACGGCTCGCCGCCGGATTGCCCGATTCATCCGTCGAACCGGGCCGGGGACGGGCACGACAGAGCCGGATGCCGCTGAAACCCAGGGTGCTCGTGACCACCTCGTCCCAGAACTGCCACAAATCGCCGAGCAGCCGCAACTGAATCCCGGCCGCAGCATGGCACGCGATCAGATCACCGACCGGCTCCGGCGGCCCGAGCGGCTCCACCGGCTCGACCGCCACCCACGCGTACGGGCGCGGCTCCCCGAATGGCCGGAACGGCCCGGCCGGCAACCGGTAGGCATAGAGAGTGGTGTCGCGCATCGCGTCCAGCCACCCGTACTCGATCGCGTGCACCCGCTCCCCGCACCCGGCGCCGACGATCCGCTCCCGATCCGCGTCGGTCGTGCCGGGCCGCACCCAGGCCATCACGCGCGGGCACTGGCGCGGGAACCAGTAGCTGGGCGCCTGGTCCCGGTCGACAGCCCAGACATACGCCTCCGGCTGCCGAGCGGTCACCGCCACGTGCGGCACGAACCGCTCGATCGTCGGATCCTCCGAGAAGTGCAGAACGTGTCCCGCTTCCGGTCGCATCTCCTGTTCCTACCGCATCCGTGCCGCCTCTCCGTCGTCGGCGTGATGCGACGGAGATCGGGTGAGGCGTAGCTTCGAGGCGACGGAACTCTGGGCCAGTGTGGCTCAGTGTTCAGCAGCAGAGCGGTTCGCAGCCTGTTACGGAGTCCGGAGCCGGCTGGTGGACCGGCTCCGGAACAGCGCGTCAGAGGACGACGACCGAGCGGGCGCCCTCGCCGCGGGACATGTGGTCGAACGCGGCCGGCACGTCCGCCAGGCCGATCCGGTCGGTGATCAGGAAGTCGAGCGGGAGTTTTCCGCTCAGGACGTCCTCGGCCAGGGCCGGCACCTCGATGTCGGTGTCCGCCTGGCCGTAGACCGACGCGCGCAGGATCCGGGCCGAGCTGAAGATCTCCAGGGCGCTCAACTGGACCATGTCGTCGGCCGCGCCCATCCCGACGACAGTGACCTGGCCGCCGGTCCGGGTCGCTCGCCACGCCGCGCGGATCGTCGACGCCCGGCCCACGCACTCGATGGCGTGGTCGGCGCCGCGCTTGCCGGTGCGGGAGCGGATCTCCCGGGACAGGTTCTCCGAGGAGACCACGAAGTCGGTGGCGCCGGCCGCCTCGGCCAGGCCCTTCTTCGACTCGTTGACGTCGACCGCGATCACCTGGCCGGCGCCGGCCGCGCGGGCCGCCGCCACCGCGGACAGACCGACCCCGCCGAGCCCGATGACCAGCACCGATTCGCCGGGAGCGACCCGCGCGGTGTTGCGGATGGCGCCGGTCCCGGTGAGCACGGCGCATCCGAGCAGGGCCGCGAGATCAAAATCCAATTGCGGGGGTACGCGTATGACAGCGTTCTCCGGCATCACGACCTGCTCCGCGAACGCGCCCACACCGAGCGTCACGTGCACCGGCGCGCCGTCGAGGGTGAGGCCGTTCTCCAGGGCCGCGATGCCGTGCGAGGTGGAGCAGAGCCACGGCTGGCCGTGCTCGCAGAACCAGCAGCTGCGGCAGGCCGGCTGCCAGTTCAGCACCACGTGGTCGCCGACCGACGCCCGGGTGACGTGCTCGCCGACCTCGACCACCTCGCCGGCCGCCTCGTGGCCGAGCACCAGCGGGTGCGGCGGGCGGAGCGTGCCGTTGATCATCGAGAGGTCGGAGTGGCAGACGCCGGCCGCGCGGATCTTCACCCGCACCTGGCCCGGGCCGATCTCGGGGAGCCGCAGTTCGACGAGTTCGGCCGGGGTGCCTTCGGTGCGCACGACCAGGCCGGTCATGTAGTGGGTCATCGCTGAATGGCCTTCACCTGCTGGAATTCCGCCAGGCCGTACGCGCCCAGCTCCCGGCCGATGCCGGACTGTTTGTAACCGCCGAACGGCGCGAACGGGTTGAACGCGCCGCCGTTCACGTCGACGGCGCCGGTGCGCAGCCGCCGGGCCACGGCGAGGGCCCGGTCGGTGGAGCCCCAGACCGCGCCGGCCAGCCCGTACCGGGAGTTGTTGGCGATCGCCACGGCCTCGTCGTCGTCGCCGAACGGGATGATCGACAGGACCGGGCCGAAGATCTCCTCCTGGGCCAGCTCGCTGTCCGGGTCGACGTCGGCGAAGACGGTCGGCGCCACGAAGTGCCCGGTGTCCGGCAGCGGCGCGTCCAGCCCGCCGGCGACGAGCCGGGCGGACGAGGCCCGCTCGATGAACCCGCGCACCCGGTCGCGCTGCCCGGCGGAGGCCAGCGGCCCGAGCCGGGTCGCCGGGTCGAACGGGTCGCCCAGTGTGTATCCGGCCGCGGTCTTGGCGGCCAGCTCGACGGCCTCGTCGTAGTGGGAGCGGTGCACCAGCATCCGGGTCCACGCGGTGCACGTCTGCCCGGAGTTGAGGAACGCGTTGCCGACCCCGACCTTCACGGCCTTGACCAGGTCGGCGTCGGCGAGGATCACGTTGGCGGACTTGCCGCCAAGCTCCAGCGACACCTTGGCGATCCGGTCCGCGGCGGCGTGCGAGACGGCCCGGCCGGTCGCGGTGGAGCCGGTGAACGAGACCAGGTCGACGTCGGGGTGCCCGGCGATCGCCGCGCCGACCACCGGGCCGGTGCCGGTGACCAGGTTCAGCACGCCGGCCGGCAGCCCGGCCTCGTGGGCCGCGTCGAACAGCAGGTACGCGACGAGCGGCGTCATCTCGCTCGGCTTGAGCACCACGGTGCAGCCGGCCGCCAGGGCCGCGCCGACCTTCGCCACGATCTGGTGCAGCGGGTAGTTCCACGGGGTGATCGCACCGACCACGCCGGCCGGCTCGTGGACGACCAGCGAGTTGCCGATCGTCTCCTCCTCGCTCGCCCGGGCGGCCAGTTCCGCGTACCCGGAAAGCACCGTGAGGGGAAGCCCGGCCTGGACCGCCTTCGCGACCTTGAGGGGCGTCCCCAGCTCGCGTCCCACCGTCTCGGCGATCTCCCCGGCGCGTGCCGCCAGCGCCTGGTGCAGGTGGCCGAGCGCCGCGCCGCGCTCGGCCGGCGACGCCGACGCCCAGCCGTCCGCGGCCTGGCGGGCGGCGGAGACGGCGAGGTTCACGTCCTCGGCGGTGCCGGCCGGGACGTGCCCGAACACCTCCTCGGTGTACGGGTTCTCCACCTCGATCCGCTCGCCCGAGTCCGGCGGCACCCACTGCCCGCCGATGTAGAGCTGCTCACGGAATACCGACGTCATCGGCGTACCCCCTGGTCGTAGCGTTCGGTCAGGCCGGTGATCAACAGATCCAGCCCCAGTTCGAAGGCGCCCTCGTCGACCGCGTCGCGATGGGCGGCGAGCTCGTGGGCGCGGTGCAGGTGCGGATAGCGCTCGTCGTAGAGCTCCGGGTCGGCGGCGAAACCGAGCGCGAACGAGCCGAGCGCCGAGCCGGTGATCAGGTATCGCATCAGGGCGCCGATGTGGGTGGCCCGGGCCCGGGACCAGCCGGCCTCGATCAGCGCGCCGTAGACCGCCTCGGCCATCGCCAGGCCGGCCGGCCGCCGGCCGGGACCGGTGGCCAGCACCGGCACGATGTTCGGATGCGCGGTGAGGACCGCGTGGTACGACTTCGCCCAGAGCCGCAGCCCTTCGCGCCAGTCGCCATTGCGGAACACCTCGATGTCCACCTGCGCGACCACCGACTCGGCGACCGCGTCGACGATCTCGGCCTTGGTCGCGAAGTGGTTGTAGAGCGACGGGCCCTGCACGCCCAGCTCGGTGGCGAGCCGCCGCATCGACAGCGCGTCCAGGCCCTCCGCGTCGATCAGCGCGGACGCCGCCTCGACGATGCGCTCCCGGGTGAGCAGCGCCTGCCGGGGCCGAGCCATGAGAACTCCTCAGGAAATTACGGAATCAGCACTGGACGTGTAAAAACTTACACCGCTAGTTTAGGCGGAACTGCGACGTACATCACTCGCGAAACTACGAAGGAGGCTCCGCATGACGACGCTGTCCCTGGCGACCGTCCTCGCCGAGGCCGCGCGCCGCCATCCCGACAAGGTGGCGATCGTCGATGCCGGCGGCGAACGGATCACCTACCGCGAACTCTGGGCGCAGACCCGGGCGTACGCGGCCGGCCTCCGCGAGCTCGGCATCACGCCGGGCGACACGATCGCCGTGATGATCCCGAACGTCGCCGACTTCCCCCGGGTCTACTACGCGGCGCTCACGGTCGGCGCCCGCATCGTGCCGATCTCGCTGCTGCTCACCCCGGAGGAGGTGGGTTACGTCCTCACCGACAGCCAGGCGAACCTGATCGTCACGCACTCCGCGTTCCTGCAGGCCGGCGGCGCGGCGGCACAGGCCACCGGGACCCGGCTGGTCAACGTGGGCCCGCTGCCGGCCGACCTGCCGAACGCTCCGGCCCGGCTGGAGGAGCTGGCGGCGAAGGTCGAGCCGGTGCACACCTACGTGACGACGGAGGCCGAGGACACCGCGGTGATCCTCTACACCAGCGGGACCACCGGCAAGCCGAAGGGCGCGCTGCTCACCCACCTCAACCTGGTGATGAACGCGGCCGTCAACGTCTTCGACGTGCACCCGCTGACCGGCGACGACGTGGTCCTCGGCTGCCTGCCGCTGTTCCACACGTTCGGCCAGACGGTCGGGATGAACGCCACGTTCCGGCTGGGCGGGACGCTGGTGCTGCTGCCCCGGTTCTCCGGTGAGGCGGCGATCGAGCTGATGCTCAAGGAGAACGTGACGATCTTCCACGGCGTGCCGACGATGTACATCGGCCTGCTGGAGGCGGCGCCGAAGGCCGACCGCCTGCCGCGGCTCAAGCTCTGCGTCTCCGGCGGCGCGTCGCTGCCGGTCGCGGTGCTGGAGAAGTTCGCCGAGGCGTTCGGCTCACCGATCTGGGAGGGTTACGGGCTCTCCGAGACGTCGCCGACCGCGACCACGAACCAGCCGGTGTTCGGCGCGAAGCCGGGCACTGTCGGGCACCCGATCTGGGGCGTCGAGGTGGAGATCGCCCGGCCGGAGGTCCCGGAGCGCATCGAGTTCCTGCCGGACGGCGAGCTCGGCGAGATCGTGATCCGCGGGCACAACGTCTTCGCCGGGTACCTGAACCGGCCGGAGGCCACCGCCGAGGCCCTGGTCGACGGATGGTTCCGCACCGGCGACCTGGGCGCGCGGGACGAGGAGGGATTCATCCGGATCGTGGACCGGACCAAGGACCTGGTGATCCGCGGCGGCTTCAACGTCTACCCGCGGGAGGTCGAGGAGGTGCTGGCCCGGCATCCGGCGATCCAGCAGGTCGCGGTGATCGGGGTGCCGGACGCCACGCTCGGCGAGGAGATCTGCGCGGTGGTGGTGTGTGAGGACAAGGGCGTCACCGAGGAGGAGCTGATCGACTGGTCGAAGGAGCGCCTGGGCAAGCACAAGTACCCCCGGCAGATCCGGTTCGCCGAGACGCTCCCGCTCGGGCCCAGCATGAAGGTGCTGAAGCGGGAGCTGCGCCAGCAGTACTCACACCAGTAGCGAGGGCAGCTCCGCCACGATCGGCTTGTCGGCGGGCAGCCACGGGACACTGTTCAACTGGTCCACGGTCAGCCAGCGCATGGACGTGTGCTCCAGCGCCTCCGGGACGTCGCCGTCCAGCAGGGCGGCGGCGTAGACCCGGAGCACGGCGCGGCCGTGGGCCAGTGGCACATCCGGGCCGACCCGGTCACCGACCTTGACCCGGACGCCCAGCTCCTCCACGCACTCGCGGGCCAGCGCCGCCTCCTCGGTCTCCCCCGGCTCCACCTTTCCGCCCGGGAATTCCCATTTGCCCGCCGCCTCGGGGGGCGCGCTGCGCTGGCAGGCGAGCACCCGCCCGTCGGTGATGATCACCGCCGCTACGATCACCCTGGGTGATGGCGAGGTTTTGACGTTCGGTTCCGGCGGCATAGGAACAAAGATCGCACAAAAGTTCACCGATCAGGTTGCCCGCTGGTGCCCCGATCGTCACGCAAACACGTATATGTGGGCGTGGACAGAGGTGGTCCGACGGACGAAACTGTGGGGCACCGACCATGACGACACGGCGACAGTTCGGCCACAAGCCGGCAACGACGCCAAGGGGGGTGCGGCTGATGCGGTCCAGACGACGCCGGGGCAACGGCGCCGACTACCTGAGTGACGCGATCGCGCTACTGGGCGGGTGGACACGAGACGGTGTGCAGTTGCGGCGGGATCTCCCGTGCGACGACAGTCAGCATGCCGCATTGACCGAGCGGATCAAGGTGGCGGCGGACACACTCGCCATCCGGCCCAGCATCCGGCGGGTCGACGGTCACACTCAGATCTGCCTGGGGTCCTCCGACGGCACGGCGATTACCGATGGTGAGGTCACGCTGGCCGCCCGGATCGAGGACTTCTACCGCACCGTGGTGGAGCGTTCGTAGATATCCGGCGATACGCTGCGCCGCATGAGCGACGTGGTGTACGACAACAAGGGTCAGCTGGAGCAGATCCAGAGCGGGCTGCTCGAGGGTGAGCAGATCATCGCGGTCTACGACGCGATCGGTGCGGGCACCGGTTTCATCGGCCTGACCAACCGCCGGATCATCGTGCAGGACAAGTCCTTCGTCGGGAAGCGGTTCGCCATCACCAGCATCCCGTACGCGAAGGTGAGCAGCGTGAGCGTGGTCAGCAACAAGAGCTGGGCCGGCCAGTTCTTCTCCTCCGGCACCATCGCGATCACGGTCGGCACCCACGTCTACGAGATCGAGTTCCGCGGGTCCGACAAGGCGCACCAGGTGCACAACCTGATCCTCAGCCGCGCGTCCTGAGTCCTGTCCTGCTTGAGTCCTACCCTGCTGAGCCCTACCGCCCGCCGACCGCCTGCGTGAGATCCCAGACGTAGCGCCGGCCGGCGGGTTTCTCGTCCCGCCACACCACCTCCCACCGGCCCCGGTCGTCGCGGTGCGGCTCGCCCATCCGGCCGTACCCGGAGCGTTCCTTCACACTCGGTGGCTGGTCGCTTTCGGGGAACGAGAACGTCACCGCGAACCGGGTGAACGCCGACGGGGTGCCGCTCACCGTCGGCAGCCGGTCCTCCCAGGCCAGCTGGTCCCAGCCGCGCTCGCGCAGCGGCCGCCACAGGCCCTGCGGCCGGTACTCCACCTGCCACTCGGTGGGCGTGGTCATCGCCGGGTCGAAGATCAGCCAGATCCGCAGCAGCCGGGCCTGCTCCAGCGGCAGCACGGTTATCGTGCCGCCGACCGGGCGCAGCGTCCGGAACGAGATCTCGTCGAGCCGGGCCAGCCGGTCGGTGTCGGTGGGCACGATCGGCCGCATGGTCCGGTGCGTGACGAGCGGCTCCGGCGTGGTGATCCGCTTCTCGACGATCCGGTCGCTGTCGTCGTCCGAGCCGACCGTCACGAGCACGTCCAGGGTCTCCGAGAAGAGCGGCTTCTCCCGCTCGCTGATCCGCTGGATGGCGTCGAGGTAGTGCTGGTGGCCGGCCTGCTGCAGGGTGAGCGACTTCGTCGCTTCCAGGAGTTCGGCGCGCAGCTCACGGATCTTGACGACGAAACCGATCTGCCAGACGCGCACCACGAAGTAGAGAAGGCTGGCGAGGAAGACCGCGGTCAGCACCCACTGGGCGGTCCGGGTCGGGATGCCGGCGAGCTGGGCTACGCCGGAGGTCAGGCCGATGAGCGCCATGAAGACGGTCAGAGGGCCTCGGAACAAGGCGTGATACTTCTCTGCCATCGGGACAATGATGGCGAAAGACTACTTACCGACAAATACCTAAAAAGAGTGACAAGACTCGTCCAGGTTCGTACGGACGTACCACTCGCTCATGCCACTTCGAGCCACCCGGGACGGTTACCGACGGGTAACCATTGCTCCCCGATTTCGGGTCGCCGCATGCTACCGGAGGTCCCACCCTCTACCCCCCGGAGGCGATCACGGTGCTGGCTCACCTCGCGCGCCCGCTGACCAGGAGATACCGCACCGAGATGCTCGGACAGGACCTCGGCGGCGTCCCGGCCGGCCCCGGGGGTGGTGAGGGCGGCCAGCCGCACCGGATCGCCGGCAACGCCATCTTCGCGGTGGCGTTCCTGCTCTCCGCGGTGCTGGTCGGTCTCGCCACGGTCGCCCTGTACTGAGCCGGCCGCGGCGGACCATCGCTCAGCGGCAGCTGCCGCCTTCTCCGCCACGCACGGACATCGCACTCCTCGGTTGGGCTGCACTCCTCGGTTGGGCTCCGGTGCGGACAACGGAGCTGGTCACGTCCCGGTTGCGGGTTCAGATTATCGGCAGGACGCGGGTCGGCAGGGCGGTCTCGACAACCGAGCCGTCCGCCGCGCGCTTCAGCTCGTACCCGAGCGGGCCCTCCCGGTCGGCCACCACCTCGTCGAGCCTGGTGCCCCGGTAGACCAGGCCGGCGCCGTCGTCGGTCGCGTACCCGTCGCCCAGCGTCCCGTCGCCGATCAGCTCGTGCATCTTCGGCCGGCGCTGCTCCTCGGCGTCGTAGTGCACGCCGTTGCTGTACGGCAGCCAGCCCAGTCCCTCGGTGAACCCGCGCAGCTCCAAGCCGTAGCTGTCGGTGCTGCCACCCTGGTGCCAGCAGATCGAGCCGGCCGACACGCCGCTCATCACGACGCCGGCCTGCCACGCCTCGTACAGGATCTCGTCGAGGCCGTGCACCCGCCAGAGCGCGCAGAGGTTCGCCACGCTGCCCCCGTCCACCCAGACGATGTCCTGGGACAGGATGTGCGCGCGGATGTCCTCGACGTTCGGCATCGGGAACAGCTGCAGGTGGGACATGGTGAACTCGGTGCCCGCGAAGGCCGCGTAGAACGCGCCGATCCGCGATTCCGGGTCGCCCGTCGCCTGGGTCAGCACGCATATCTTCGGCGCCGTGCGCGCGTTCGCCAGCTCGGCGGCGAAGTAGTGGACGGCGCCCGGGCGCAGGCTCATCGGGCCATGGCTGCCGCGCCGGAAGAAGGCGCTGGTGGCCAGAATAGTGGGAACGTCAGCGGTCACCGCAACATCATGGCGCACGCGTCGACGGTCTCCAGCACGAGATCCGCGGCGATGTCGATGGCCAGGCTCAGGTGCAGCGGGTCACCGCTCACCGCGGCGAACGCCGTGTCGACCCGGGCGGCGAACCGGTCCGGCGCACCGGGCAGCGCTCCGGCCGCGGCCACCGCGCCCTTCTCGTTGATCAGCCACCGGCCGGCGGCGCCGTGCAGCGCGTGCGCGCACACGCCGGCCAGCCGGAACAGGCAGCCCGCCACGTACGCGCTGTCGCCGCGGGTCACCGCCTTGCGGGCCAGGCCGAGCAGGAAGTCGGCCTCCCAGAGGCCGGCCACCAGCGCTTCGGCGAGCGGCCGCGGAAAGACCCGGACGCGATCCTGGAGGGCGGCGAGCTCACCGGACGGGTCACTCAGGACGCGGCCCAGGGCCAGTTCCCCCGGGTACGAGAAATCGGGCACCCCGAGGGGATGACCGGCTTGGGAGTGGAACGCGTACCGTCCCCGCTCCGCATCGGCCCAGCACCGGTGCACCCGGTCCAGGTCCCGATAGATCCAGTCCACCGCGCCGCCGCCGATGGTGAGCCAGCCGCCGCCGTCGACCCACGGCCCCCACCCGCCCGGCTCGGTGACCGTCGCGCCCGCACCGCCGGCCTCCACCGCGAGCCGGCCCAGCCCGACGGTGTCCAGCGGCACCCGGTAGTAGAGGCCGAGGTCGGTGTCGGAGTCCGGCGTGTGCGTCCCGCGAGCCCGGCTGCCGCCGAGCACCACACCGCACACCCCTGGCACGGCGGTCAGTCGGGCGGCGAGTTCGGCCAGATCGGCGTCGGACGGTGCCATGCCCCTACGGTGGATCCCCGGGCCGGGCGGCGCAATCACCGGTGGTCATCGACACAGCGTGCCGGGCTCCCGGCGTACCCGGTCAAGGGTCTCCGGATCGAGAAGCGCGAGCTCCTCGCGGGTCAGGACGGCCGTGTCGTCCCGGTCTCCGGTCTCGTCGGTCCCGTCGGCTCCGCCGGCCCCGTCGGCCACCGGTCCTCCGGTGTCGCCGGAACCGTCCTCCGGGCAGACCGCCGAGCGGCCCAGCGGCATACAGAGCCGCAGCAGGCCCTCGCAGGACCGGTCCGCGGGACGCCGGGCGCCGAAGACCACGATCCGCGGCTCCGGAGCGCGGGTGACCTCGGTGCCGATCAGGATCCGGGCGGTCGGCCGGCCGTCGGTGAGCGTCACCAGGTAGCGCAGGGTCTCCTCGCCGGTCAGGCCAGGCGACTCGATCTTGCGAGTGCCGCGGGGCAGCGACGGGTCCCGGATCACCTGGGTCGGGAACGGGATGTCCCGCGTCTCCACGTCGGTGCGCGTGGTCACCACCGGTTCCGCGACCGAGGACTGTGCGGGCGCGCGGTGCGGCGTCGCGCGCTCGGCGGGCTTCTTCCCGGCGGTACGGGCGGGGCGCGGCCCGGTCCGGTCGGCGCGCTCGTCGTCCACCCGGGCCCGGCTGAGCTGGGCCGCGCCGGCCACCGCCCCCGCAGCCGCCGTGGTCGGTCCCGTGCGCGGCGTCCCCGGCGTGTGCCGCTGAGGCAGTGGCTCGGCCGCGGCCGCCGCCCGGCTCACCACCTCCGGGCTCTCCTCGAGCCGGGGCGCGCCCAGGTCGGGGTCGGCGATCCCGGCGTCGGCCGTGGCGACGGTTCGCGAGTCGTCCCCGGACAGGGTGACCACGCCGGCCACCCCGGCTCCGGCGAGCACGAGCAGCGCGGTCGTGCCCGCGGTCATCCGGACACCGAACGGCAGACGAGCCCACCAAGACTTTCGTGGCATTTCGAGCAGTTGCTGAAGAGAGTCACTAGTTGTCTGGTTTTGCACCGAAGTATTGTGACCCTTCTTCGCCCGCAGGCAAATCACCACAATGTCCCCCAAACTGCTGACGCCCGCTGCCCGTGACCTGGTTCACGCGTTGCCCCGGCGAGGCGGAAAGTCGACAGAGGGCGGCAGGCGCCCGGTCGTACGATCGACGTCATGTCCGCCACCACGACGCCGGCGCCCGCGGCGGGGCCGGTCCCGCTGAGCCCGCAGGAGGAGGCAGTCATGCGCGCGCTCGGCCGATTCCTGATGGTCATGCCCCGCGCGCTGGACGCCGATCTGATGCGTGAGCAGCGCATGTCCGCGAGTGAATACTCGGTGCTGCGCCACCTCTCGGAGACGCCCGGCCAGATGATGCGGATGAGCGAGCTCGCCGTCGCCTGCGACATGTCGCTGAGCGGGATGACCCGTCTCGCCGCCAAGCTCGAATCCCTCGGCCACCTGCGCCGCACCCGCTGCGTGGAGGACGCGCGCGGCGCCAACGCGGTGCTCACCGAGGAGGGCCTGGCCCGGCTCCGCGAGGCGTGGCCGACGCATCTGGCCAGCGTGCGCCGGCACATCTTCGACCACCTCGACGGCCTCGACCTGGACCGGCTCGCCGCCGCGTTCTCCGCGATGGCCGCCGACACCTGATCGGACATTCCGGCATTTCGCCGCCGGGTTGCGAGAATGGGCCGGTGCTCAACGCCGCCGCCTTCCCCGTCACCCGCCCGGAATCCCGCGACGACCTCCCGGCCCGGTCCGACCTGCCGACCCGCATCGCCCGGATCGTGTCCGAAGTGCTCGCCCCCGCCGTCCTGGTCGCCGCCCTGCTGATGGTCGTCGGCTGGCACGCCGGCGAGACGTCCGGGGCGTCGCACTGGTGGGGCCTGCCCGGCGCGCTGTTCGCCGCGGTCATCCCGCTCGGGTACGTGCTGCACGGCGTCCGCAGAGGACGACTCACCAACCACCACATCCCGGAACGCGCCGACCGCCGCGTCCCGCTGCTCTTCGGCACCGCGTCGCTGGCCGCCGGCCTGGCCCTGCTGGTCGCGCTCGGCGCGCCCCGCGAGGTGCTCGCCCTGCTCGGGGCGGGCGGCTGCGGCCTGGCCGTCTTCGCGGCCGTCACCCACTGGTGGAAGATGTCCATCCACGCCGGCGTGGCGTCCGGCACGGTGGCCGCGCTGACCGCGGTCTACGGTCCGGTCGCGCTGCTCGGCGTGCCGCTGGTGGTGCTGGGCTGCTGGGCGCGGGTGCGGCTGACCGCGCACACGCCGGCGCAGGTGGTGGTGGGCGCGGTGGCCGGCGCCGTCATCGCCGGGACGGTGTTCCCCCTGCTGCGCTGAGCGCCCGCTCGTAGCAGACCGAGAGATCCGAACCCACGTACGCGCCGAACAGCGGGATCTGCCGGTAGCCCTCGCGCTCGTAGAAGCGCATCGCGTCCGGCTGGGCGGGACCGGTCTCCAGCCGGATCGTCGTCCAGCCGCGCTCCACGGCGGCTTCCTCCAGTGCTCGCAGGATCGCCGTGGACACCCCGGAGCCACGGGAGTGCGGAGACACGTACATCCGCTTCACCTCGGCGCTCGTGGCATCCAGCCGGCGCAGCGCGCCGCAGCCCACGGCCTGCCCGCCGGCGACGGCCACCAGGAACAGATCGATGTCGGCGGCCGACGGCGGCGTGCCCGGCTCGTGGTCGCCGGTGCCGTAGCGGGCGTCCAGCTCGGTGCGCTGCGCGGCCCGCAGCGCGACACCGTCCGGGTCGTCCCAGGCGCGAACCTCGACGGAAACACTCATGGCGCCTCTCCCTTCGTAACAAGCGTTACGGTAACATCCGTTACGTGTCCCGATCAGCAGACCGTTCAGCACAGGGCGAGGCGTTGTCCCGGGCGGTGTGGAGCGTGCTCGCCGAGCAGGGCCTGGAGCGGCTCACCGTCCGCGCCGTCGCGGCCGCGGCCGGCTGCACGACGGGCCTGGTGATGCACCGCTTCCCGAACCGGCAGGCCCTCCTGCTGCACGCCCGCCGGCTGCTGCACGAGACCACCCGGGCCCGGGTCGAGTCCCTGGAGTCCTCGGCGGCCGACCCCTGCGCGGCCCTGCGCGCGATCCTGCGCCAGGGCATGGCGCTCGACGAGCAGACCCGGCAGGAGG
The DNA here is from genome assembly GCF_040639325.1 of Actinoplanes sp. NPDC023936. Taxonomy (NCBI): domain Bacteria; kingdom Bacillati; phylum Actinomycetota; class Actinomycetes; order Micromonosporales; family Micromonosporaceae; genus Actinoplanes; species Actinoplanes sp. NPDC023936. The sequence goes on from NZ_JBEZZR010000009.1 coordinate 229,550, forward strand.
CGATCGTCTGGATGGGCTTCCTGGCCGCAGCCGTGACCGACACCGAGCTGATCGAGGAGCATCGCCGCAACAACCGCGCCTGGCGCGCCCGCGTCGAGCGCCTGGTCTCGGCCGCCGCTCCGGAGTGGACACCGCAGCGGGTCGCGACGGCGGCGCTCGCCCTGATCGCGATGACCGAGGGCGTGGCGGCCTACGCCGCCGCCGACCCCGCCGCCTTCCCGGCGGCGGAGCAGGAGGCCATGCTGGACGCGGCCCTGGCAGCCCACGGCCTGGCCGGTCGGTCCTAGATCAGGGCCCTAGTCCCCGGGCCGGCCCGGACGCAGCCGCACCGACACGACGTCGCCTTCACCGATGCCCTCGGCCTCCCGAACGGCATCCTTGAGCGGAAGCAGATAGCGGCCGTCGCGGGGAAACAGCGCCGTCCGGAACTCGGTAGCCCCAAGAGTGACCAGAACCGGAACCTGACCCCAGTAGATCAGCGACCGCGCCGCTTCCTTGAGCTCGGCGCTGTCCGCGACTGGCATGCCCACGAAGTAGTACGGCGCGGGCCCGCGCCACTCGATGACCTCACCGTCGAACGCCCACTCCACAGTGACCCATCTAACCAGCCCCCGGCCCGCGTCACTCCTCCAGATCCAGGTACATCACGTGCAGGCCGACCAGGCCGTGCTCGGGATGGTCGAACGCTTTCGGGACGGTGGCCAGCACCGCGAAGCCCAGCGAGCGCCACAACCGGACCGCCACCTCGTTCGTCTCGACCACCGCGTTGAACTGGATGCCGCGGTACCCGGCGCGACGGGCCCAGTCGACGACGTGCTCACCGAGGGCGCGGCCGACACCGCGGCCGGCGTGCGCGGAATCGACCATGAAGCTGGCGGTCGCGACGTGAGCGCCTCGACCGGGCCGGTTCGGACCCATCTTGGCGCTTCCGAGCACGGTGGAGCCCTGCACCGCGACCACGGTCCGGCCCGGCGGGTGTTCCATCCACCACGCGCGGGCCTCTTCCAGGGAGAGATCCGCCGGGTAGGCGTACGAATGCCCCGCCGCGACGATCTCACTGAAGAAGGGGTAGATCGAGGGCCAGTCGCCGTCCTCGGCGTCGCGGATCATCACCGGGTCACCGTAGAACCGACCCGTCACGCCGGGCAACGCGATGGCGTGCCGGGCGAGCCGATGGGCGCCTGCCACCAGGTGACGACACCGGTCACGGCGGTTACCGAGTGCTACGGTGACGAAATGACCGCGGTGCCCGAGTGGATGCGCCCACCCCGGCCAGAGGGGTGGTTCGCCGACGACCTCGACCACCTTCCCGAAGCCCCGCGACACACCGAGCTCATCGATGGAGCACTCGTCTTCATGATGTCCCCCCAGCGGGTCTGGCACGCTCGAATGATCACCGCGCTGGTGAACGCACTGACGAGCCAGGCGCCGGCCGGCATCGAAGTCGACCGAGAAATCACCATCCGACTCGATAAGTGGAATCGCCCGGAACCCGACCTGCTAGCCACAACGGGACCTTACGACCCGAACCGCACCTGTTACACGCCGGACCAGGTGCTCCTCGTCATTGAGGTGGTCTCTCCGGAGTCGGCGCACCGCGATCGAACGGTCAAGCTCCGCAAATATGCGGAAGCCGGCATCCCGCACTATTGGCGCGTCGACGACGAGCACACGTCGCCGGTCGTCCACGCCTACGAGCTCGACGAGCCGACCCGCGCCTACGCGCCGAGCGGCATCCATCGCCACGAATTGCGGACCACGACGCCGTTCGCCATCGAGATCGACCTGGATGGGCTGGTTCCCGGCCGCCGGAGCTGAACCCGGAAGCATCGGGCCGCCGCTCCGCTATCCGGCTTCGGGCGGCCGGGCGTAGTTCGCCAGCGTGGCCTTGCTGGTGCTCGCGTCCTGGAAGGTCAACTCCCACGGACCGGTGTTGACGTCCATATCCTTGCCGAAGCCGAGCCACTTACCCGTCAGCCGGCGCCCCGTCGGTTCGGCAAGCAACTGGAGGGCGCCGTGATAGCGAGCGCCCTTGTAGTGCCCCTGCGGGTCGGTCCGCTCCGTCCAGGTGCCGGTCAACACGGTGCCGTCCACCGTGAGATCCATGGTCAGCGTGGACGCTGCCGACTCCGGCAGCGATCGCACCGTCAGCTGGTCATCATGCTGAATCAATACAACGAAGTGCCGTCCGGCGTACGTGTCCGCCCGGCTGCTGCTGAAGTACTCGTATTCGCTGAGCCACACGCCCGAACAACCACTGGCCGACCGGGCCGGGCCAGTCGCGGGGACAGCGGACCGGCGGACTTCGAGGTCGTGTCCACCACGGCCGTCCTCGACCACCACGACGTCCACGTCCGCAGGGGACACGGCACTGACGGGTGGGAGGCGCAGCGCATGATCAAGGACCTATCCCCCGCACATGGACCGCGGATGTCCTCCCTTCGGTGCAGCTCACTGCGGCCGTCCACAGCGTTGCGAACATTGACGTACCGTCGATATCGGCGGCCGGAGTAGAGGCCGGCCGCCGCACCCTGACCTCTACCAGGGAGCACGGATGACGACCGGCCGAGAGACGTTCGAGCAAGCCCTGGTCCGCCTCCGCGGCGCTACCTCACTGCGAGAGCTGGCCCGCCAGGCCCGCATAGACGCCGGGCACCTGTCCCGCGTGGCACGAGGGGTGCGCCCACCCAACCCAGATCTGGCCCGCGCCCTGGATAGAACGCTAGGAACCGGCGGCCAGCTGGAAGCGATCATCGCGGAGCGAAAGCCCGCGCGGTTCGAGGTCAACGACTTCCGGCCCTGGGAAACCGCCGAGCTCCTCGGCCGAATCCGGGCCAGCGCCATCAACACCGGCACGATTGAATCCCTCGAAGCCACGGTGATTGAGCTGTGCTGCGAGTACCCGACCCGCGATGCCCGGAGCCTTCGGCAGGAGGCGCACGGCTGGCTTGGTGAGATTGACCGGCAGCTGCGCAAACCGGTTGGCCTCGCTGCACACGAAGGGCTGCTTCACGCCGCTGGCTGGCTGGCTCTGCTGACCGGCTGCCTGGAGTACGACATCGGCCAGCGAGCGGCGGCCGAGGCGACCAGGGTGGCCGCGCGGCAGCTCGGCGAGGAGGGCGGGAACCCGGAAATCATCGGCTGGAGTTTCGAGATGTCGGCATGGTTCGCGCTCACCCAGGGCAGGCTCCGGGCGGTGCTCGACGCTGCACGGGCCGGCCAGGCGGCCGCGCCTGGGGGCTCCGCGGCCGTACAGCTCGCCGGCCAGGAAGCGAAGGCCCACGCCCGTGTTCGCAACAAGGCAGGTGTGCGGGATGCCCTGGAGCGCGGGCGGACGCTGCTCGCGTCGCGGCCGGATCCGCTGCGGCCGGACCACCACTTCATCGTCGACCCGGCGAAGTGGGACTTCTACGCGATGGACGCCTATCGCCTCGCTGGTGACGACGCGCGAGCAGCGCAGCACGCGCGAACGGTGCTGAAGCTGGGTGCGAGCCCGGACGGCGAGCTGGCACCGATGCGGATGACGGAAGCCAGGCTGACACTCGCCGCGCTCGCGGCCCGCAACGGGGATCTGGAGCAGGCGGTCACGGCGGGCATCGGGGCACTCAACGGCCAGCGCAAGTCGCTGCCGTCGCTGCTGATGGTCGGCGGCGAGCTGGACGCCGAGCTCCACGAACGGTACCCAGGCGAGTCCGGGCCTGCGGACTTCCGGGAAGCCCTGCGATCGGTCGCTGCCGGTACGTGAACCGCCCTGTTGCCAGCGTTGCCAGATCCTGGCAGCGGGCATCTGGCAGCGCGCCACTACTCCACCTCGCGTGATCGCTCCGTAACGATCAGATGTGCGGCGGTGGACTGGCGTCGATTGGACATCTTCGGCCGGCCCGCTCCCGCGCACAGCGGCGGCGGGCGCTCGCTTCACGGCATGGCCCGCCGTCGCCCCGACCCCGAAGCCCAGCTCGGTGGAGGCGATGAGCGTGACCAGCTACGAGATCACCCACGCGCCGCGGCGCCAGCTGCTGCCATGGCGCCAGGCCTGCCGGTACGACGGCCAGCGGTGGCCCTGCCCTGCTGAGCGCGCCCTACGGACGGCAGGGCGCGGCGACGGCGAGGTCGACGCCTTCATCGATCTGGTCGACGCTCTGGGCGACTGGGCTCCTGCCTGGGCGCGGAGGATGCGATGAACATCGGCAAGCACTACCCGGCCGCGCCGATCGCTCACGACCCGCACCTGTGCGACGAGCCGCCCCCGGGCATCGCGTACCCACCGCACGCCGTGCTCTCCCGCTACCCGAACCTGCGAGCGCACACCTGCATCACCGCCGAGACCCGCGCCAAGGGCCGCCTCGTCGCCCTGGAAGACCCGGACACCGAGCCGCACCCCTACCAGCCGTCGAGCAGAAGCTCCTGCGAGGACGGCATCCCGGCCGCCCGGCCGTTGTGCGCGG